>CAZDAT010000055.1:7337-11836 GCA_964503695.1 uncultured Lachnospiraceae bacterium | reverse complement strand
GAGCAGGCAGAAATTGCCATGGAAACTGCGGATGTGATTATCTTTTTAGTAGATGTAAAGCAGGGGCTTGTGGATGCGGATGCCAAGGTGGCAGATATGTTAAGACGTTCCAGAAAGCCTGTGGTGCTTGTGGTAAATAAAGTAGACAGCTTTGAAAAATATATGGCAGATACCTATGAATTTTATAATTTGGGAATCGGGGAACCGATACCGATTTCCGCAGCCAACCGTCTGGGTATCGGGGATATGCTGGATGTTGTAACCTCATATTTTGACAAGGAAGCCCTGGAAGAGACAGAAGATGACAGACCCCGAATTGCCATTGTGGGAAAACCCAATGTAGGAAAATCTTCCCTGATAAATAAGCTGTTAGGTGAAAACCGGCTGATTGTTTCGGATATTGCAGGAACAACCAGAGATGCGGTAGATACCGAGGTGGTTCATAACGGAAAGGAATATGTCTTTATAGATACGGCTGGTCTTCGTCGGAAGAATAAAATCAAAGAAGAATTAGAGCATTATATGATTATCCGTACCGTCAGTGCTGTGGAAAGGGCGGATGTAGTGGTGCTTATGATTGATGCCTCGGAAGGGGTTACGGAGCAGGATGCCAAGATTGCAGGTATTGCCCATGAACGTGGAAAAGGTATGATTATTGCAGTGAATAAATGGGACAGCATTGAAAAGAATGACAAGACCATTTATAAATTTACCAGAAAGGTGCAGGATACCCTTTCCTTCATGCCTTATGCAGAGCTTGTCTTTATTTCGGCTCTGACCGGACAGCGTCTGCCGAGACTTTTTGAAACCATAGATGCGGTAATCGAAAATTGTACACTTCGTGTCGGAACCGGTGTTTTAAATGAGATTATGACAGAAGCCGTTGCCATGCAGCAGCCACCGTCAGATAAGGGAAAGAGACTTCGGTTATATTATATTACCCAGGTGTCCGTAAAACCGCCCACCTTTGTTATTTTTGTGAATGATAAAGAGCTGATGCATTTTTCTTATACCAGATACATTGAAAACCAGATAAGAAATGCTTTCGGATTTAAAGGAACTCCTTTGAAATTTATCATTCGGGAAAGAAAGGACAGTAAATAAAGATGCTTCGGTTTGTGTGTTTGATTTTAGGGTATTTTTTCGGAGCTTTCCAGAGTGCATATTTTTATGGAAAGCTTCATGGAATTGATATACGTACCATGGGAAGCGGCAATGCGGGAACAACCAATACTCTCAGGGTATTAGGCACGAAAGCAGGATTTATTGTTCTTGCAGGAGACGTATTGAAGACCATTCTTGCCATTGCCATAACAAGAATATGGATAGTTCCCCTGTCACCAAATCCCGAATGGAAGTATCTGTTGATATTATATACAGCGGCAGGTGCGATTTTAGGACATAATTTTCCTTTTTATATGCAGTTTAAGGGAGGAAAAGGAATTGCATCCACGTTTGGACTGATTTTATCCTTTCATCCATGGTTCATCCCTGTGGGGCTTGTGTTATTTTTAGGTGCATTTTTGACAACCCATTATGTATCGTTAGGCTCTCTTTTAATTTATGCGGGATTTGTGATTCAGATGATAGTGATGGGACAGACGGGATATCTGGGAAATATCAGCCAGAATATTTTAAATGAGATGTATGTGATTGCTTTTTTACTGTTACTTATGGCATACTGGAAGCATCGGGAAAATATAAAACGGCTTTTAAAGCATACAGAGAGGAAAACGTATCTTTTTAAGAAAAATAAGGTCGAATAATTTGCAGGCACAGGAAAAAGCCGGACTAATTTTTCTTTTATAAATAAGAATAAAATTGACCCAAAAAGTCAGAATGGAGGATATGATGGCAAATGTTGGCGTAGTAGGTGCAGGAAGCTGAGGAATTGCTCTTGCAAAATTGTTACATAAAAACGGACATCAGGTATGTGTCTGGAGCATCATTGAAGAAGAAATAAATATGCTTTTGGAAAAAAGAGAGCATATGGATAAGCTGCCGGGAGTAAAGCTGCCGGAAGACATGGAATTTACTACGGATCTGGCAAGGACTGTCTGCGGGAAAGACCTGGTGGTACTGGCAGTGCCGTCACCATTTATCAGAAGTACCTCCCACAGTCTGAAACCTCTGATTGAAGAAGGTCAGATTCTTGTGAATGTGGCAAAAGGAATTGAAGAGACTACTCTGATGACCATGTCAGAAATCATCATGCAGGAGGTGGGACAGGCAAAGGTTGCGGTTCTTTCCGGTCCTTCCCATGCAGAAGAAGTGGGAAGAGGGCTTCCGACCACCATTGTGGTAGGGGCAAAGGAACGAAAAACGGCGGAATATGTACAGAATATTTTTATGAATGAAGTATTCCGTGTTTATATCAGCCCCGATGTTTGCGGAATCGAGCTGGGAGCCGCCCTTAAAAATGTAGTGGCACTGGCAGCAGGAATTGCCGATGGTCTGGGATATGGCGACAATACAAAAGCGGCATTGATTACCAGGGGAATGGCAGAAATCTCACGCCTTGGCATTGCCATGGGCGGCAAAGCAGAAACCTTTAACGGACTTTCCGGCATCGGAGATTTAATTGTAACCTGTGCAAGCAAGCATTCCAGAAACCGCAGGGCCGGAGTATTAATCGGACAGGGAAAAACCATGAAAGAAGCCATGGATGAGGTCAAGATGGTGGTAGAAGGGGTCTATTCTGCCAAGGCAGCCATAAAATTAGCCGATAAATATCAGGTTTCCCTGCCTATCATTGAACAGGTAAATAAGGTGCTGTTTGAAGATAAACCTGCCGACGAAGCGGTAAGGGAGCTGATGCTTCGGGATAAGAAGATAGAATATGCAGTGCTTCCCTGGGAAGAGTAAAGAATGGTTTGAATAAATGGATAAAAAATCCTTACAAGTCCGGTGGTTCTGGATTTGTAAGGATTTTTTTGTTTGAGAGGTATTTTGAATAGTAATAATTATGGTTAAAATTAACCGAAATTTCTTCTGGAACTCTTGAAACAAAGTATCTCAATAGGTATAATAGAAGAAATTAGAGGATAAACTAACCAAAATATCTTTTAGGAGTGTGCAATATGGAAAGAGAAATTAAGAGAGACTATTACTTGGAGCAACTTATAAAACGTAAAGGTAACGGATTGATTAAAATTGTAACTGGAATAAGAAGATGTGGAAAATCATATTTACTACGGACATTGTTTAAAAAATATTTGATAGAAAGCGGGGTGGATGAAGAACACATCATAGAGATGGCATTTGATTTATTTGATAATATAGAATATCGAGATCCAAAAGTTTTTTATCCCTGGACAAAAGAACAGATTAAAGATGAAGAGAAATATTATTTTTTGTTAGATGAAGTACAGCTGTTAAATGAATTTGTGAGTGTACTCAATGGATTGGCGGATAAAAAGAACTGCGATGTGTTTGTAACGGGAAGTAATGCGAAGTTTTTATCAAGAGATATAGCAACTGAATTTGGAGGCAGGGGAGATGAAGTTCATATGTATCCATTGAGCTTTTCAGAATTTATGACTGCTTATGATGGAAACAGATATGACGGCTGGAATGAATATATTACGTATGGCGGAATACCGCTTGTGGTACTGGCAGAGACAGAAGAGCAGAAGATGATAGTTTTGGATAATCTGTTTAAGGAAACATATATTAGTGATATTGTGAAACGTAATAAAATTAGAAATGTTGGAGAGATGGAAGCACTGCTTGATATATTATCCTCTGCAATAGGTGCATTAACGAATCCGAATAAATTACAAAAAACATTTAAAAGTGTAAGTAAGTCAAAGATTACAGCTACTACCATTACGAAATATATAGAGTATTTAGAAGATGCTTTTTTAATCGAAGAAGCAAACAGATATGATATTAAGGGAAAATCTTATATTGGTACACCGTTAAAATATTATTTTATGGATATGGGACTTAGAAATTCGCGGATTAATTACAGACAAATGGAAGTAACACATTCTATGGAAAATGTAATTTACAATGAACTAAGAATGAGGGGCTTTGGTGTAGATGTCGGAAATTTGACTATTGTTGAAAAGGATAAGGAAGGAAAAACTGTAAAAAAGCAATTAGAGGTTGATTTTATCTGCAATAAAGGTTCAAAAAAGTATTATATTCAGTCAGCATATATGTTAGGAACGGAAGAAAAGATGATACAGGAGATTCGGCCATTCTTAAAAATTAATGATTCTTTTAAGAAAATTGTTATTACATCAGATACACCAAAACCATTTTATAATGAGGATGGTATTTTGCTGATGAATGTATATGACTTTTTGTTAAATGCAGATTCGTTGGAATTATAAATGGGAGAATAACAGTAACATTATCAGAGGAACAGTTTGAGGGCAGGATGTGGTCTGTATGGAGTATAAACTATGAGAGGCGTTAGGAGAAATAGTGTGGGTACAGTTTGAGTCAGATATTATATACTCTTTAATAATGGGGCTGTTTTTAGTGCGACA
>CAZDAT010000055.1:0-7327 GCA_964503695.1 uncultured Lachnospiraceae bacterium | reverse complement strand
TATGGAAAATAATCCCCTATCGGATAGCATTTACAATTTCAGCAGTGATTTTTGCCTTGTTCATGGAATAAAGGTGTATGCAGTCAACTCCATGGGCACGCAAGTCTTCAATCTGGAAAACGGCAAAATCGATACCTGCTTTTCTCATATCTTCTGCATTATCCCCATAGGTGGCAATGATATCGGCAAGTTTTTTGGGTACACTGGAGCCGGAAAGGGAGACCGTAGTACCTAATTGCTTTGCGGTGGTAATGGGCATGATTCCGGCATGAAACTGGGCTTGAATCCCAGAGCTTCTGGCTTTTTCCAGAAAACGATAAAAGAATTCGTTATCAAAGAAAAGCTGGGAAATCAGAATCTTACAGCCTGCCATTGTCTTTTCCTTTAAATGTATCAAATCTTCTTCCATGGATGCGGCTTCAAAATGTTTTTCGGGATAACAGCCGCCGTAAATGGTAAAATCAGTATTTTTAGTTAAAAATGCAGTTAATTCTGAAGCATATGTAAATTCCCGGGAAAGAAACTGCTCGTCGGACATGGAAGCAGGGCGGTCACCGCGAAGTGCCAGAACGCGGGAAACGTTTTCTTTTTTCAAGGCTTCCACTACCTTCATGATATCCTGTCCGGTATTTCCCACACAGGTTAAATGGGCTACCGCGGGCAGGTTTAAATGGTTTTGGATGTAAGAGGCAATTTCTACGGTTTTTTTGGAATTACTTCCGCCTGCACCATAGGTAACACTGATAAATTCGGGATTTAATTTTCCAAAAGAGTCTAACACTGCATAGGCATTTGGAAAATCTTCTTCTTTTTTGGGAGGAAAAACCTCCAGAGATAAATGTAACTGGGATGAGTTCATAAAATCAGCCTTTCTATCGTTAGTATTTTGCGTGAAAAATCTTGCTTTTATTTTCGAATTATCGTAACATAGATATAAGATTTTTTCAAGAAATTTAAGATAGTTATGGGAGGCAAAGATGAATTATACACAGGAGTTTCAGGGAACAAAAGAATATGTGGCAAGTGAACAGCTTCTTGCGGCTGTCAATGTGGCGATTGCATTACAGAAGCCATTGCTTATCAAGGGAGAGCCGGGAACCGGAAAAACCATGCTGGCGGAAGCCGTAGCAAAGGCATTAGGGAAAAAGCTGATTATCTGGAATATTAAATCAACCACAAAAGCACAGGATGGTCTTTATATGTATGACACCATCCAGAGATTATATGATGGACAGTTCGGGGAGAATGATGTGCATGATATCAGTCAGTATATTAAGCTTGGTAAACTGGGAGAAGCATTTGATTCGGATGAACAGGTAATTTTATTGATTGATGAGATTGATAAGGCAGACTTGGAATTTCCCAATGACCTGTTGTGGGAATTAGACCAGATGGAATTTTATATTCATGAAACAAAACGTACGGTGAAAGCAAAGAAACGCCCCATTGTAATCATTACTTCCAATGCGGAAAAAGAATTGCCGGATGCTTTCTTGCGAAGATGTATTTTCCATTATATTGATTTCCCGGACAAGAATTTAATGGAAGAAATCGTTAAAGTACATTTTCCTGATGTAGATGATATTTTGTTAAAAAATGCCATGGATGTATTTTATGAGATTCGTTCCTTAAGAGATATCCGTAAAAAACCAAGTACCTCAGAATTGATTGACTGGGTAAATGCTTTGCAGATTGGCGGAATACCGACAGATAAAATTAAAAAAGAACTTCCATTTATCGGCGTTGTAGTAAAGAAAGACGAAGACATGGAAGTGGCAAAACACGCAAATTATTAAAAGCGGATAAGAAGCTTTTTTATGAATCATAAAGGATGAACAGATATGTTTACTAATTTTTTCTATGCACTAAAAGAAGCGGGGCTGAAAGTAACCTTAAGCGAATGGCTGACCCTGCAGGAGGCATTGAGCCGGGGGATGTGCGGTGCAAGTCTGACAAGGTTTTACTATTTAGCCAGAATGATTCTGGTAAAAAGTGAAACGGATTTTGACAAATTTGATATGGTATTTGAAGAATGCTTTAAAGCTGCTGCCATGGAAACTGAAATCAGTAAAAATATGCTTAAGTGGCTGGACAAGCCGGAAATGAATGATTTGCTGCAGGAAAGTGAAAAACAGTGGTTAAATAAGATGGAAGATATGAAGGTCGATAAAGACGATGTGGAAGAAAAGTTTAAGCAGCGTATGAAAGACCAGGACAGCGAACATAACGGCGGTTCTTACTGGATAGGTACCATGGGAAAAACTTCGTTTGGAAATACCGGAGGAAATATCGGCGGAGTCCGGGTTGGTGGAAGCACAGGCTACCAGTCTGCTTTTTCAGTGGTGGGAGCCAGAAAATACCGGGATTTCAGGGATGACAGGGTTATGGATAACCGTCAGTTTCAACAGGCTTTAAGAAGACTCAGACAATTTTCGGCAAAACTCGATATCCCTAAGACAGAACTGGATTTAAACGGTACCATAGACAAGACCTGTAATCATGGCGGAATGCTTCATATTGTAATGGAAAAGCCAAGGAAAAACTCCGTAAAGCTGCTGCTTTTGATGGATTCCGGAGGAACCATGATTCCTTATACCACACTTTTAAATGACCTGTTCCAGTCAGTGACTAAGACGAATCATTTTAAAGAGGTAAAGGTGTATTTTTTCCATAACTGCATTTACAGTCATTTATATAAGACACCGGAGTGTGATAATGGTGACTGGATAGAAACAGAATGGATGTTCCACAATATAGATAAGGACTATAAAGTGATTATTGTAGGTGATGCTGCCATGGCACCGGAGGAGCTTTACTCTGATACAGGAAATTACAGAGGTCCCAATGGCGGCTTAAGCGGCTGGGAATGGTTAAAGCTTATGAAGCGCCACTACAAAAAAATTGTCTGGCTGAATCCCAAGATGGCACCGGGACATGCTCCCTGGCGGGAAGCCGAAACTGCCATTAAAGAACTCCTTCCGATGTACAAGCTGACCGTAGACGGATTGAATCAAGCGATGAATAAGCTGATGGTGAACAGGTAGGGAAGGCTGGAAATAAAGTTCACTCAAGGATAGGACTATATATAATTTTAGTTTTTTGAAGCATTATTTAGTGGTAAAGAAAAATGAACTACAAAGGAAAAAAATATAGCAGTAATAGACATATAGCAGAATTGGCTAAAAAACATAAGGTTGTTTTTGCGACGAATTTAATTGCCCTATTTCCATTATTTCTTATTCAAAATTTTTTGTATTATCTGAATGATATATTAGGTAAGACGGAAGAATTACATACTGTGTTAATTTTGGTGCTTGGATTATGTATATTTTTAACTTTAAATTTGTATATGACATTACGGATTTCTTTGAATTCTTTTGTTAAAATGCGAGCGTCTGTTTATAGCTTAGTATTAATGCTTGGAATTAGTAAAAAAGATTTTTGGAAATTAATTTTACGTGAATATTGTTTAGGAACAGGAATATTCGTGATAATAGGAAGTTTAGTAAGCCAAGGATTAAGCATGGTAATAGTAGCATGTGTTTTTAAAGATGTAATTTCTTTTAATGTAAAAGAAATTGTAAATAATTTCTTTATTTTTAGTATTCCTGGTATCTTATTTTTTTTCATAATTATATTATTTACTATATGTATTATATATTATAAGAAAAGGAAATTAGATGTAATAATCTTATTTGAAAAGATGCTACATTGTGATGCACGATTGTATAAACATCCTGTACTATATACATTAAAACCGGTGATTGGAATTTCACTAGTTTTTTCTTCACTTTTCGTGCTGAAAAAATATAGTGTTGGAAAAATGTTTATTGCAATGTTTTTACATGTTTTAGGAATTTTTTTTATTTTAAATACTGATGGATTTATATTTAATAAATTTATAAGGAAATTTAAAAAGTTTTACTACAAAAATATAATAAAATGGAGCAATGTTTTCTATCAATATAAAGTTAATGCTAAAGTAATATTTATAATTTATGTTTTGAATTTTCTATTAACTTTTATAATTGGTGGCTTAATAGTATCGGATAGTTCAGAAAAAAATGTCAGATATCCCTATGATGTCATTGTGTATGGAAATGAGGTAAATGTAAAAACAGAAGATAGCTATAGATGTATTACAGTTGAGGCGAGTTCAATTGGAGAAATTACAGTGATTTCAAATTCTGATTATAATAAAATTACGGAATCAGATGCTAAAGTTTCAAAAGGAAAAATACTATATTATAGGGAAAAAACAGCAGAAGAGTTTTCGGCTTTTGATAAAGATGTTTTGTTTATTCAAAATGGAAAAAAATATCAGAAATATGATATATTAGAAGCTGATTGGAAAATATTATTTGGAGAAAATATTTTCCCAGAACTAAATATAATAGTTGTATTTAATGATGAAGATTTTATAACACTTTCTGAATGTAATGAAATTAACACGCTTATTGCAACTAACAATAAATCAGTAATTAAAACAATAGATACAGATGAGTATAATAAAGTATGGAGTAAATCAGTACAATTAGAACAGGAAAAAATCAGTAATACAATTATTAATACTATAGTTTATATTATTGGTTTAGTATTCATTTTGGAGAGTCAGTCTTTAGTGTTGATCAGACAAATATTAGATGAAACAAAAGAATGTGATGAATATGAGATTTTAAAGGAACTTGGAATTGAAAATAAAGCGATAAGAAAAATTCAAATTGGAAAAATAAGAAATGTGTTATTTTTTCCTGAAATCTCAGCAATAATAATGGGTATTTTTTTCTTTATGTGTGATTATTTATATCAAACGCAACAAAACATAAGATGGATGACGTTATTTTTATATGGTATCGTTATACTTAATTTTGGTTTAATCCAGTATATTGGATATCGGATAATTATATCGATTACTTATAACTATTATAAAAAATATATTTGACAAGGGAGAAAAATATGTGGATATATACAATTTAAATAATATTAGTAAGATATATGTTACAGAAAATATAGGTTCCATGAAATGTAGAGAAATATATGCATTAAAAAATCTTGAATTATCTATTCAAGATGGTGAGAGCGTATGTATAATGGGAGGATCGGGAAGTGGAAAAACTACTTTGTTAAAAATTTTAGGAGGAATGCTTATACCTTCTGCAGGCTGCATCTATTATAAAGGTTCAAATTTATATCAATATTTTGGTAATGATTTAGAGAAATATAGAAGAACACAAGTGGGGTTTGTTTTTCAAGACTATAAATTATTAAATAATTTAAAGATTGAAGATAATATTATATTGCCATTAATGTTAGACCATCAGAATATAGATGAGTCTGTTCTAAAAGTAAAAAAAATGGCAGATATTTTAAAAATTGAAGACAAGTTAAGTTGTTATCCGTATGAATTATCAGGAGGTCAGCAACAGCGAGCTGCTATATGCAGAGCATTAATTAATGAACCAGATGTTATTTTAGCAGATGAACCTACAGGAAATTTAGATGAAAAATCATCGAAAAATGTGTTGGAACTTTTATTAAAGATAAAAAACGAATTTAACAAAACTTTAATTATAGTTACACATAATGAAGATGTAGCTAAATACTGTGATAGGATAATAAGAATCAGTGAAGGAAAAATAATATCTTAAAAAGTGAAAAAAGGTGAGTTATGTAATATTTTTGTTGAAATTTTTTTATAAATATATTGAAGGTAAAAAATTAGGAAGTGAAAAAATATGTTATTGTATCATGGCTCAAAAAGCGGAATAAAAGGAGAGATTAAACCGAAAAGCAGAGTATCGTGCGATTTTGGCTGTGGATTTTATATGGGAGATAAACCGGAACAACCCAAAGGCTTGATTGCATCTTATGAAAATAATAAATTTTATGAGATAGAGTACAATGCAGAGGGACTAAAAATAAAGAATTTTGAAGATACTTATGCAGGTCAGGTAGATTGGGCATTATTCATTGCATATAACAGACAGCAGGAAAAATTATCAGAATATAAGAAATTATGTAAAAGATATAAAACATATAATGAATTATATGACATGATAGTTGGTGTAATTGCAGATGATAAAATGACACAGGTAATGCAATTGTTTTTTAGTAGTCAGATGTGTGATATGGCATTCATAGAAGCAATGAAATATGTGAAGTTAGGAAAGCAGTATGTATTAAAGACAGATGAAGCCTGTAAAATGGAACGTTTTCATATAATCAAAGAATATAAGCTTACAGATGCAGAAAAAAAGTTAATCGTGTCACAAAATACTAACAGAACCAATCAATTAAGCAGCATGATAGCCCAAATTCAAAAGAAATACAGACGGGCACAAGACGTAAAATTTTTTGATGAAATAATAGAGGAGTGGAATAAATAATGGATGCAACGATTTTTAACATCGGGATATGTGAAATGTCAGCGGAAGTATTTGTTAAGTCTGTGAAAAAAGGTTATGATTCAAAAGATTTTATAGAAAAATTAATGACATCACAGACCGCAACACATTTGTATAATAAGACAGATACGCAGATGTGGCTGGGGGCAGAATATATCATGGAGACCCTGGAACAGGAGGTCATGATTCAGAAGGGAAAAACATACCCGGAAGATTTAATGTCGTGGATTGGTTATTTATTTGCCTGCTGGAATTTTACTTATACCTGCGATACACCAAAAGATATGATTCGACAGGCACCGGTAGAAACTTTGACACTTTCATATCAGGGGCTGCACGTTTTGTCTTTTGAAGATGCAATTGCGGAACTGAAAAATATATATAAAGAAAACGTAAAAGAAATGCCGGTTACAAATACTTAGAATTTGAAGTTGACAAACTTAAAGTTACAGCTTATAATGAGGAAAATTTATTGAGAAAAGAAATGCGTGGAAAAGAAGAAGTAGTGTCTTATTAGAACTTACAGAAAATTGCCGGCAGATGAGAGGCGTTAAGGGAAAGAGGCATGAATACATCTTGGAGCTGTCGGCTGAAAGGAGAGTAGGCTGGAACGGGTTGGTGTCCGTTATGAGCACTGAAGTATCGCGATAAGCTGTACTTACTAAGGCAGGTAATGCGAGTTATCTGTGAATAAAGGTGGTAACACGGGATTTATACCTCGTCCTTTTGATAGGGCGGGGTTTTTTATATGCGTATCTATTGATTTTCTCATAAGTAACTGTGAAACAGGATTTAAGGTGAGTTGGAATTTAAACTCAGGAAAGGAAGAAAAATGACAATTTATGACGAATTAAAAGCAAGAGGACTTCTTGCACAGCTGACAGACGAAGAAGAGATTAAAGAATTAATCAATGCGGGAAAGG
>CAZDAT010000054.1:0-11840 GCA_964503695.1 uncultured Lachnospiraceae bacterium | reverse complement strand
AAAAGCTTCCTCATCTTCAAAGTAAATGGAAGGATATAATCTTTCCGGGTCCATTCCAATGACCCTGGTTAAAAATTCCCAGCTCCAGAGAATGGCTTCTTTCTTAAAGTAATCTCCAAAAGAGAAGTTTCCAAGCATTTCAAAAAAGGTCAGGTGTCTTGCTGTCTTTCCTACATTTTCAATGTCTCCTGTCCTGACACATTTCTGACAGGTTGTAACACGTTTCCTGGGGGGAATCTCCTGTCCCGTAAAATAAGGTTTTAAGGGTGCCATCCCTGCGTTAATCAATAAAAGGGAGTTATCGTTGTGGGGCACCAAAGAAAAACTCTTCATTGCCAGATGGTCCTTGGATTCAAAGAACTCCAGATACATTCTACGTAACTCATTTACTCCATATGCTTTCACTATTATTTCCTCCGATTCTGTTTCTATTTTTCCTTAAATTATTCTCTGTCGTTTATTTCTTATTCACGGTTTCTTTATGCATCCAATATAAAGGAAGTGCCACGCAAAGCATTCCTCCGACAATATTTCCTAGTGTTACCGGAATCAGATTAGTAATAAAGAAGTTACCGATATTAAGGTTTGCCAGCTGCTCTGTTGTAAATCCATACAGCTCCATGGCTTTTGCCACGTAGGCTTCGTTCCCCGCTGCCATGATGCCAGCCGGAATATAATACATATTTGCAACACAGTGCTCGTAACCGCCGATGACAAATGCAAAAATGGGAAATACAATGGCAAATATCTTTCCTGTCATGTCTTTTGCCGCCATTGCCATCAACACTGCCACGCATACCAGTATATTACATAAAATACCGGAAAAAAAGGCTTTTGCAAAGCTGATGGTTGCCTTGCCGTAAGCAACCTTTATGGTATAAGCTCCCAGTGCACCTGCCGAATAATCCAGTTGTCCGCACTGATTTACCAAAAACGCAATCAGCACACCGCCTGCCATATTGCTGAAAAACACACAGGCTAAGGTTTTTACGACCTTTCCATAAGAATACTTCCGATTCCATGCTCCCAGAATCATCATGGTGTCTCCGGTAAATAACTCGCCCCCGATAAAAACAATCATCATAAGACCAATGGGGAACACGATTCCTGCCAGAGCCTTCGATACACCTACATTTTCCACCGCATGACACGCTGCACTGGAGCTGGAGGCTCCAATCCCGATAAAGGCTCCTGCCATAACTCCCAGAATCAATAGTTTTTTCAGCGGCAGATTTGCCTTGCTCACACCTGCCTGTATGTAACCGGCAACAAGCTTTGCCGGACTCTTTGGTGACATATTTTCCATAATTCTATCCTTTCACTCTTTTTTGCAGACATTTACCTTTTTCATCTGCTGTAAATCCCTGCTATATTTTAGTCGTGAATATTTTAGCAAAGAATCTTCTATATTTCAATGAATTTCCTATATTTCTTTTTCCCGAATACAAAAGAGGCTTCTGCACGTTTTTTGCAGCAGCCCCTTATATATGTTTTTTATATTCTTGACAGCAGATACACCAGTACCGCAATTAAGCCCAGCAAACTCATAATCAGACCAAAGGAAAGGCTTCTTCCGATAATGGTATTATTTTCAGAAACAATCCGGTACCATACCACCAGCTTATGCTCCTTATTTTCTTCCATCTTATGGTCAATCCATACCGTTTCATTCATCATGTGGATTGCCGCATCCGCACTGTGTCCCAGTGCGTGGGTGATACTGTTACCCTCTTCCAGTTCCTGGGGAATCGGACTATCTTTGTAGATGGTTTTCCGAAGAAGTACGATAAGGTTGTCTAATGCCCTGTCCAAAAAGCGGCAGATTACCGTTCCCGCAAAAGGAAGTGCCTTTAACAATACCGGGCGGTAAATGCTGTTTTCCAAATCCAGCCATTTCGGCCATACATCCACATACTCTCCATCCCGAATCAGGAATTTACGGACTATCAGTACATAAATCAAAATTCCTGCAAGCAGGGAAATTCCTGCTCCTTTTAAATTGGTAAAAGAAAAATAAGCAATTTTTTCTGCTTCCTGCTGGTTTTGCAAAAATCCCTGTGACAGCTCGGCCAGAGGCTGCATTATCTTTTGCGGGAAACATCCCATGACAGGGAGAATCACTGCACTTAAGGTTAAGACAACGGTACTTAAAGGACTCATGTAAGTTCCTTTTTCTTCATACTGCTTCTGCTTTTTCTCTGTCCTGTTGTCTTCCACAAAAATACAGATGAAAAGCTTTAACATATAAGATACGGTCAGACCGCCGCTTAACAAGAAAATCCATTCGATGGCTTTTATCATTCCCGCACCAAGATATCCGCCAAGCATTTCTCCTGTGACCAATGCCTCATAATATTCCACGATTGCTTCATGCAAAAAAGTCTTGCTGACATAACCATTCCACAGCGGTACTCCGGCAATACCCAGAGCTCCCATGGCAAAAATAAATTTTAACAGCGGTTTCTTTTTTCCAAAACCCCGGATTTCATTCAAATCCAGTTTATGCAGATTGATATACACCACTCCGGCCGCCATAAATAAAGTAAGCTTAATCAAAGAATGATTTACCATGTGAAGAACACTTCCCCACACAGCTAACAGGTTATGCTCTGCCAGAAGGCTCTGCATGCCAACCCCTACCAGAATAAAACCAATCTGGGACATGGAAGAACAGGCAAGGGTTCTTTTTAAATCCACACTGCACAATGCCAGAAGGGCACCTCCTGCCATGGTGATAACTCCCAGAACAAGAAGAACGGTTCCCCACAAAACATCTCCTGCAAAGATTCTTGCCGTCAGAACCAGAATTCCAAACACACCTGCTTTGGTCAGTACACCGGATAACAGGGCGGATGCCGGAGCCGGAGCCACCGGATGGGCTTTTGGAAGCCAGATATGTAATGGAAACATACCTGCCTTTGCCCCAAACCCGAACAGCATACAAAAGCCTGCCACATACAGCCCGTTTCTTCCCTCTTCTGCTATCCCGCCGGAAGCAATAAGCTGTCCCAGCTCTTCAAACTGTAGGGTTCCGGTAATATTGTAGAGTAAAAACATCCCCATCAGCATGACCAGTCCACCAATCACTGCCACTGCCAGATAGGTTCCTGCCGCCCTTAAGGACTCTTTCTTTTCATCCTGTGCCACCCAGACATAGGAAGTAAAAGACATTATCTCAAAAAAGAGAAAGGTGGTATAAAAGTCCGCGGATAAAAATACTCCCATGGTAGCCGCATAGGTTAAAACCGTAAAGAAATAATATCTTCCCTTCTGTTTTCCATGGGACATATACTCTTTGGAAAATAACAGCGTTTCCACCCACATAAAGGTGGTAATGAGAGCATACAGAAGCTGAAAACCCTCTAATTGAAAGGACAGACCCATACCACAAATATTCTCAATATGCATTATCTGATTCATACTTTTTCTCCTTTCAACCTAATACAAGCCATTTGCCACATTTGTAAGAAAATCTATTACCGGAGCAGAATACAGACCAAAGCCGATAATAAATACCACAAACACACCTAGCGGCACTAACATCATCCAGTTCGGGTCATGGTAATCTTCCTGTGGTTCTTCCCTTTTGTCCACACTGGGGAAGAAAGCACGCATGGAAACGGTCAGCATATAAATGGCCGTTAAAAGTGCCGATATCAGCAGTGCCGCAATTCCCACATAAGCCAGTACATTTTCACTTTCCACTGCGGCTTCTGCCAGATACCATTTACTGATAAAGCCTGCCATACCGGGCACTCCCATAAGTGCAAGACCGGAAATGGTAAAGATTCCAAAAACAACCGGCATCTTTTTTCCCAGACCGTCATACTGGTGGATATAACTTTTTTCTGTCTGATGCATGATGGCACCTGCACAGAAGAAAGAACATATTTTCATAAACGCATGAAATATCATATGGCTTAAGGCTGCCATAAGTCCCAAAGGTGTCATAATCACTGCCCCGAATAAAATATAGGACAGATTACTGATGGTAGAATATGCCAGCCTTCTCTTAATATGCGTTTCCTTCACTGCCCTGGAGCATCCATACACAATGGTGAAAATTACCAGACACATGACTACATTCTGTGCCCATGTACCACGTAAAAATTCGGTTCCAAAACTGTAATAGGTAATTCGAAGTATGGCAAAAGCCCCTGCCTTTACCACTGCTACTGCGTGAAGCAATGCTGTTACCGGAGTAGGTGCAACACCCGCATCCGGAAGCCAGGAATTAAAAGGACACAGGGCCGCTTTTACACCAAAGCCCATAAAAGCCATCACGTAAATCAGCAAAAGGACATTTCCTTTGTCTGCCACCTTTGCCATGTCCAGAACACCGCCTAATTGAAAGTCCACTGTGGTTCCATACATAATAATAAATACCAGACCCATAAAGGCAAATGCTGCCCCGCCCAAGGAATAATACAGGTATTTACGGCTGGCAAGTATGGCTTCCCGGCTTAAGGTATGAAGCACTAAGGGGAAGGTAACCAGAGTCAGCAGTTCATAGAAGAAATACATGGTCAGTAAGTCTTCCGAAAATGCAATTCCCAGTGTCACACCATAGGTAATGGTATAAAACATAAAAAACACTTCTTCATGACGTTCTTTTTTCATATATTCAAAGGCATACAGGGTTGCAAAAGGCCACAAAAAAGCTACCAGTCCGCCAAACACCATACCCATACCATCTATTTTTAAAGACAAGGACAGATTGTTTACAAAATTTACAATCTCAAATCTGCCCTCCGGTCTGTGGCACAAAAGCCAGCCGGTCAGAAGACTGTTTCCAAGCACAAGGGCTTCGATATAAATACATTTATATTTCCT
Source organism: uncultured Lachnospiraceae bacterium (assembly GCA_964503695.1). Taxonomy (GTDB): domain Bacteria; phylum Bacillota; class Clostridia; order Lachnospirales; family Lachnospiraceae; genus SFDP01. The sequence goes on along the minus strand of CAZDAT010000054.1, from coordinate 7,007 downwards.
GCTTTTTACAGGAAGAAGCGGGATGAAAATGCCCCCGATGACAGGAAGCAGAATCACCACAAACATCCATAATTCACTCATTTTCTCTCCTGCCTTTCTTAAAAAATTCCTGCCGTAATCTTACTGATTTCACCAAGCAGTCCTCCCGGGAACAGACCGATTCCCACTGCAAGGCACGTTAATACCAGGATGCCTGCCCACATAAGAACAGACGGTTCTTTTCTCTTCTTTGCGGGGAAATCTGCTCCCGGTAAAAATCCATGTATCGTAATGGGAAGCAGATATCCTGCGGTCAAAAGTGCACTGACTAATAAAACCACCGGACCAAGCCACGAAAAGACCTTAATTCCACTGTCCAAAGAGCCTATTCCCAGATACCATTTACTAAGGAAGCCCCCGGTTGGCGGAATCCCAATCAAAGCTAAGGAGACAAAGGTATAACACCACATGGTAACAGGCATTTCTTTTCCGATTCCCCTTAACTCATCCACTCTCTTCTTTCCGGTTTCAAAAATAATCGCTCCGGCACATAAGAACAATGCCGATTTAATAAAGGCATGGGCAACCATATGAAGTAAGGCTCCCGTAAATGCCGTTTCATTACAGAGTGCCAGGCCAAACAAAATATAAGAAACCTGACTGACCGTAGAATATGCCAGACGCTTCTTTAGTTCCTTTTCCCAGTAAGCCAGCATGGAACCCATAAAAATGGTAATCAGGGTTAATATTATCCACGCACCCTGTACCCAGGTTCCCTGAAGAAAACCTGCTCCAAACAGATAATACACCACGCGGATAATCCCAAGCACACCTGCTTTTACGATAATGCCGGAAAGAACCGCAGATGCCGGAGCCGGGGCTACCGGATGGGCTACGGGAAGCCATGCATGAAGCGGAAACATTCCCGCCTTTACGCCAAAGCCTAAAATCATGCAAAATGCCGCTATCAGCAAAAGTCCTTCTTTTCCCTGACATAACGGGGCATCCAGCACTCCTCCTGCCGTAAAGGCAAGGGTGGTGCCATATTTTGACACACAGTAAACTCCAAATAAAACCAGATAGGCACCAAAAAAGGAATAGAACAAATATTTCAGTCCTGCCATAATGGATGCTTTTGTCTGTGAATGGAACACCAGCGGAGCTGACAAAAGTGTCATTAATTCATAAAAGAAATAAAAAGTAATGATATTTCCTGCAAATGCCAGAGAATTTAAAATTCCATATACTATCAGGTAAAAACCGAAATATCTCTTATTTTTATGCTCGTGCTTCATATAAACAAAGCTGTAAAGACCGCCAATCACCCACACAATGGAAATGGTGGCTGCAAAAATTCTTCCGATACCATCCACGTGATAATAAACCGGAAGCTCTTTTGTCAGATGAAACAGAACTAACTCCGTCTCTCCCTGCCCCAGCACATAAAATACACTGTATAGTGTGGCAAACAGCCCGATGGCAGTTACCGTAAGCAGCATACTTCTTTTTTTTGGTTCTTTTCCTATTAAAATTCCTAATCCCATTACGATAGGAAGCAAAACAGGAAGTAAAATCATTGTATTCATTTCCGCATTTCCCTCCTATGCAAAATTTGCCAAGCCTGTCTGAATCAAATCCACAATCGGCTGTGACATCATTCCTAATACAATATTTAATATAATAAACAGACAGATGGTAAAGGCATATAATTTTTCATCCTTCATGGTAATGGTATCACAGGAAATCACCTCATCTTCCACCTGCATCTGCATCTTATCATTCAGATGCACAGGGGTATAAATACGAATCACCGTTTTCATGAAATAAATCGCATTCAAAATGGTACTGATACCTAAAACTATCAGTGTCGGCAGCATTTTATTTGTATTATGTACTGCCGCCTGTGCAAATAATAATTTACTTACAAAGCCCGAAAAAATCGGAATCCCCACCATGGACAGTGCACCTACACTAAAGCCGATGCCTGCTATCTTATGCCGGTAGCCGGAGCCGGTCAGATAAATAAAAGGTCTTTTTCCATCCGATACATCCGTTAATCCTATGGCAGAAATAAATAACAAAGACTTTGTTGCTGCATGGGATAAAATATGGAAGATACTCGCAATCGTTCCTACTTCTGTTCCAAGCCCCAGTCCCATATAGATGTAACCTATCTGTGCAATGGAGGAAAAGGAAATCATCCTTCGGATATCATTTTCCTTGATGGCACTTAAAGAACCAAATATCATACCTGCAAGTCCGAACAGGAATAAAATATTAATAATTCTGCTCTCACAGATAACATCAAAGCCAATGACACGGTAAAATATCTTAATCAAAAGAAAAATATATCCCTTGGAAACCAGACTGGACAGCATGGCGGCACTGGAAACCGTTGAATATCCGTAAGCATCCGGTAACCACGAATGGAACGGAAACAGTGCTGACTTAATGGCAAGTCCTACACTGATTAACGCAATGGTAACCAGAAGCGGTACCTTATACGTTCCGTCTGCCATCAGTAAAACCACGGATTCATGAATATTACTCATTAACAGGTGTCCGGTAATATCATACAGCATACAGATACCCATTAATAAAAGTCCAGAACCCAGCTGGCTCATAATCATATATCGTATTGCCGCCTCAATGGTACGCCCGTTCTGCCGAATCATGATAAGTCCGCAGGCTGCAATGGTATTGATTTCGATAAATACATAGGCGGTAAACAGGTCATTGGTATAGACCAGTGCCAGCAGGGAGCTTAATAAAAGGTTGGTTAAAATATAATATAAATTATGTTTGCTTTCTTCCACTTCTCCTACAAGCTTCTTTCTGCCTCCAAGAATGGATAAGAGCATGATAATGGCAAAAAACATTGCCATAAAAGCTTCTAAGACTCCTGCCCTGATTTCATTTCCCCAGGGTGCCGGAAAATGTCCCATCATGTAGGTATAGCTTCCGCCATAATTTATCAGATGAATCAGCAATATGGCAGATAATAGAACTACCAGACCCATGACAATCGTATTCAGCCATTTTGCCGCGTTTTTTTTCAGCACCGAGCTGACCGTTCCGCTGAACATGGAAATCATGATACAGAAGAAAGGAATATTCTGCCAGAACTCAATATGTGTCTCCATTATAAGCCCTCCTTCTTAAGTCTTGTGGAAATTTCATCCAGATCCAGGGTATGGTATCTTTTATATAAACGAATGGTAAGTGACAGCATCAGTGCCGTTACGGACACACTGACAACAATTCCTGTCAGTACCAGACCGGAGGGCACCGGATTAATGTAGGCTTCCACTTCCTGTACACCATCCACCACAATGGGGGCTACCCTTCCTGCCACATATCCTTTTTCAGCCAGAAACAGATACACCGCAGTATCCATAATATTTAAGCCGATAATTTTCTTAATCAGATTTTTCTGCATCAAGAGATTGGTAAAGCCAATTCCAAACAGGATAACCGAAACCGCTTCTCCATAATTTGCCAGTAAATTTGGTCCCATCTTAAAAACCTCCTTTTCTGAAAACAACATAAAATGTGTACATGGTACATGCTACCACAAGACCGACACAGATATTTAAGGGTAAAATCAAACCGCTGCTGATGATATCCCCGGCAGTTCCCAGAGGGATATGGCTTTCCAGGTGATTTGCTCCCGTAAAAAAGGAATAGCTCTTTGCAAGACAGTAAAAGCTTAAAGCAAAGAAACATACCCATTTATGTGTTTTCTCCGTAAAAAATCTGCCTGTTTTCTCAAATCCGAATGCGTTCAGATGCAAGATTAATCCGGCTCCGATAATGGCTCCGCCGGAGAAGCCTCCTCCCGGTGAAATATGACCATTTAAAATTACATAAATTCCAAACAGAATAATGACCGGAACCAGAAAGCCTGCGGCTTTTTGAAGTATCATATCATTTGCCGGCTCGTGTACCTGGTCTTTTGCAGCTTCATTTTCCCTTTTTTCCTTATTATCCACACGCAGTAAAATTAACACCGTAATGGTGGCAATAAATAATACGTTGGATTCCCCAAAGGTATCAAATGCCCTGTAATCCAAAATCATTCCTGTTACAATGTTGACGGCACCCGTCTCCTGCAGTCCGTTTTCAATGTAGCGTGCCGCTACCTCATTATTATCCGGTTTATCCGCTTCCCCCGTGGGCGGCAGATAAGATACCGTAATCATCAGCAGGCTGATTAATACCACACAGCAGATAACACATAAAATCCTGTAAATAGTTTCAAACAGCTTTAATTCCCGGTTCTGGTTCGTATCATAAATAATCTCATGTATCTTCTTTTCTTCCAGCAGACGTTTTTCTTTTTTCTCTGCACTTTCCTCTTTTCTTACCTGGGGTTTCATTTCTACCACGCCAAGAAAAGGGTCTTTTTCTCCATCCAGCCATTTCTTAAAACGAAAGCTTTCTTCGCTTTTTTCTAATTCAGGTCTTAATCTACTCACTTTCCTCATCTCCCCTCATTGCATGGATTTTCTTAAGTGTTACAAAGAAAAGCAGACTGGTAACTCCTGCTCCTACTGCCGCCTCTGTAATGGCAAGGTCGGGAGATTCCAGTAAAATCCATATGATTGACATAATCAGACTGTAAGACATAAATATCAGTATGGAATTTAATAAGTTCTTGGAAAAACTGACGGCAATGGCACATACAATCAGAAAAGCCATTAAAATATACATAAAAATCTGCATCCTAAGCATCCTCCCTTACTTCGTCTCTTACCTCTTCTCCGGGCATTTCACAAAACTCCCCGATACGGTCATTGGTAGTAACCTCAAATCTTGCAATCAGATGAGAGGAAACCGGAGAAGCTATCCACAAAAAGATAATCACCAGCAATATCTTTACGGAAGTAAAATTAAAGCCCGAAAAAATCATCAGTCCTATCATACATACGCCAATCCCCAGGGTATCACCGATGGCTGCGGCATGCATCCGGTTTAAGACAAAATCAAACTTATAAGACCCAAACACTTCTATGGCAAAAAGAAAGAGTCCGAACAATACAAAAGCTGCTCCCACCAGAAAGCGAATCCATTCCAAAATCATCTTACTTTTCCTCCTCTTTTTTAAGCCCAATCTGTCTTTCCTTATAAATTCCCATATAAACCTTGGTCAGTACCACCACTGCAAGGAAGCTTATCATGGCATAAATAATGCAGATATCCACCAGGTATCCTTCATTTAATATAAGAGACAGTACTACAATAATTACCATAACCATGGTTCCCATCATGTTCACTGCAACGATTCTGTCTGCAATCTTTGGTCCTTTAATGGAACGAATCAGACAGAGAATCAGCATCATGGCCAAAAAGCACAACGCAAAAATATACAATCCTTTATAGGCGTACTCCAATACTCCCACATTTTGTCCCACACTCATGCCCTATCCTCCATTTCTTCCAGTTGCCGAAGCATTTTCACAAATACACTGCTGTCAAGCCCTTCGCTAAAATCCTTATCCAGACAGTGAACCACAAATTCATCTTCTTTCAAAGATACCGTAATGGTTCCCGGTGTCAGGGTAATGGAATTGGCAAGCAGTACATTTGCCCTTTCCGTCTTTAAATTGGATTTAAACTTTACAATGACAGGCTCTGCCATGTATCTGCGGGAAAGAATCAGCTTCATGGTATCCATGTTCGCCTTTACTATCTCCCAGATTAAAACCGCAAAATATTTAAGAAAAAAGCCAATTCTTTTTGCCATATAAATATCCTGCTTCACGCTGTAATCCATGAATTTACAGATGAAAGCATAAACAAGTGCTGAAATAAGTGCTCCCATCCATAGGATTTCAAAGGTTATCCTTCCATTAAAAATAATCCATAAACAAAAAAATACAATATACATCTTCTTTACGGCTTTTGCCTTTGCTCCTTTCTGTTTTGTCCGTCTACAGTTTTACAATAAAAAAAGCCACTTCTTCCCAATCAGGCGAAGTGACATAATACATCCTGTACATAACTTATTTTTATTTTGTTGTATTATATATTTCTTCTTAAAACATCCAATACAACAAAACAAAAACAGGACTATGTATATGATTGAAACAAATAAAGTTTTAATAAAACTCTATGACAGACTCCACCTTTTATTTCAACCTCCGTTAGTATAGTCCTATTTTTATATAACGTCAACCTTTTTATTTTTATAATTTTTTTATAATTTGACCAATAATTTCCCCGGGCAGCAAACACACTCATAAAAAGAGGTGTCTGCAATTTTTCCTTTTCTTTTGCAAAACACCTCTTATTTATGTATGTCGTTTACGCTAAGGCTTTTCTAAGAGCTTCGGCAACCCTGTCCTTCTGGAATGGCTTTACAATAAAGTCCTTGGCACCGCTTTGAATTGCATCCACTACCATTGCCTGCTGCCCCATGGCAGAGCACATAATCACCCTTGCAGAAGGGTCAAGCTTTCTGATGGCCTTTAATGCCGTAATTCCATCCATTTCCGGCATGGTAATATCCATTGTTACCAGATCCGGCTTCAAGGAATTATACTTTTCCACACCGTCTGCTCCATTGACCGCTTCCCCTATCACTTCGTAGCCCTCTTTTACCAGAATGTCCTTAAGCATCATTCTCATAAATGCTGCATCATCGCAGATTAAAATTGATTTCCCCATAGCTTTGGCACTCTCCTTATCTTTAAACTATATTAAAATGTAAATTTATCTGCAAAATACGCATCCAAATCTGCAATTTTAATTCTTTCCTGTTCCATACTGTCGCGGAAACGAACGGTGACACTTTCATCTGTTTCAGATTCAAAATCATATGTGATGCAGAACGGAGTTCCGATTTCATCCTGTCTGCGGTATCTCTTACCAATGTTTCCCCTGTCATCAAATTCACAATTATACTTTTTACTAAGCTCCAGGAAAATCTTTTCTGCACCCTCGCTTAATTTCTTGGATAACGGTAATACACCAATCTTAACAGGTGCAAGTGCCGGATGGAAATGAAGAACGGTACGCACATCCCC
>CAZDAT010000053.1:0-12090 GCA_964503695.1 uncultured Lachnospiraceae bacterium | reverse complement strand
ATTTATACAAAGGATTCCGGTACGATTACATATGAAGGAAAAGAAATAGAGTTCAAGAATACCAGAGAAGCTCAGGACGCGGGTATTGTTATTGTTCATCAGGAACTTAACATGTTAGGACATCTGACGGTAGCACAGAACTTATTCATTGGACGTGAATTTAAGAACGGAATCAAAATTGATGATAAGAAAATGATTGAAGAGTCCAAAAAACTCTTTGAAAGATTAAATGTAGATATTGACCCTACGGAAACAATGTCTAATCTGACTGTTGGAAAGCAGCAGATGTGTGAAATTGCCAAAGCAGTGTCTTTTGATGCAAAAGTTATCATCTTTGACGAACCTTCAGCAGCTTTAACAGAAGCAGAAATTGAAGAAATGTTCAAAATTATCAGAGATTTGAGAGAAAAAGGAATTGCGATGGTATATATTTCCCATCGTATGGATGAAATTAAAGTTATTACAGACAGAGTTACGGTTATGCGTGATGGTACCTATGTAGGAACTTTGATTACCAAAGACTGTACAAAAGAAGATATCATCAATATGATGGTAGGACGTGTTATTTATGAAGAACCTAAGACTCACAGTATGGTTGCAAAAGACGCACCGGTGGTTTTAAAGGTAGAAAACTTAAATGCCGGAAAGATGGTACAGAATGTAAGCTTTGAGCTTCGCAAAGGTGAAATCCTTGGATTCTCCGGCTTGATGGGTGCAGGACGTACAGAAACTGCAAGAGCGTTGTTTGGTGCTGACCCGAAGGAAAGCGGAGACATTTATATCAATGGTGAAAAAGTAGATATTAAGTGTCCGGAAGATGCGGTAAAAGCAGGAATTGGTTATCTTTCAGAAGACAGAAAGAGATATGGTATCGTAGTACAGAAGACTGTAGCAGAAAATACAACCATGGCTTCTGTTTCAGATTTCATGAAAGGTCTCTTTATTGATAAGAAGAAAGAAGCCAAAGTTGCACAGGAGCACGTAGATGCTTTAGCAACAAAAACACCGGGTGTAGACCAGTTAGTAGTCAACCTGTCCGGTGGTAACCAACAGAAAGTAGTTATTGCAAAATGGCTGACACGTAACAGTGACATCTTAATCTTCGATGAACCGACACGTGGTATTGACGTAGGTGCAAAGAATGAAATTTATAAATTAATGAATAAGCTGGCTGCCGAAGGTAAGTCCATTATCATGATTTCTTCCGAAATGACGGAAATCTTGCGTATGAGTGACCGTATTGTGGTTATGTGTGAAGGTAAGAAAACCGGTGAAATTGATATTGCGGAAGCAACTCAGGAAAATATCATGAACTTAGCAACCAGAGAGATTAATTAGGAGGATTAGGAAGATGGCAAATAAAAAATCTTTATTAAAAGGACGGGAAGCCATGGTAGTGGGCATCATCGCTGTGTTGACCGCAGTCTTCTGTCTTCTCAGTCCGACTTTCAGAACATATACCACATTTGTAAGTGTGTTAGACTGTTCTTATTATGTTACTTTAATGGCAATCGGTGTTACTTTCCCGCTGATTACCGGTGGTGTTGACTTATCCATTGGTACCGGACTTGTAAGTTATGCACTGATTGGCGGATATCTGATTATTTATAAAGATATGCCTGTAGTAGTGGGAATGCTTGCATGTATTTTGGTAGGTACCCTGTTTGGAATCTTTAATGGAATTCTGGTAGCAGTCATGGATTTGCCGCCATTCCTTGCAACTTTATGTAGTTGTATGATTAACCGCGGTATCGGTTCCTTACTTAGCGGCGGATTCGGTATTTCATGGCCGTCTTCCCTGGAGCCGGCTGGATGGTTCAGAAGTATTTTCAGAATTAACTCTAACGGAATGATTCTTCCGGTTGGTATTGTCCTGATGATTGTACTGGTTATTATTATGTCCTTTGTATTAAATCATACAAGAGTGGGCCGTTACACCTTTGCTATCGGCAGTAATAAAGAAGCTACCAAACTTGCCGGAGTAAATGTAAAATTCTATCATGTGGCAGCTTATACCATCTGCGGTTTCTTCGCAGGTCTTGCAGCGATTGCTTATGCAGCTACATACATTACCATCTATCCCGGTTCCGGTGCAGGATTTGAAATGGATGCCATTGGCGGAGCCATTGTTGGTGGTGTATCTGCTTCCGGTGGTGTTGGTTCTATCTTAGGTTCTTTCCTGGGAGTTCTCGTAATTTCACTTTTGAAGGTAGGACTTCCGTTCATCGGTCTTCAGGCAAACTGGCAGCAGATTATTACAGGTCTGGTTTTAATCGGAGCCGTATTAATTGATGTTGTCAAAAAAAGAAAAGTGTAGTATAATATGTGCTACAGCATGTGGATATGCAAAAATGGGCGAAAGCCGAAGTAAAAAATGATATGCAGCCATGAGGCTTCATATAGATAATATCCAAAAGGAGGAAAAGAAAAATGAAAAAGAAAATTTTAGCTATCGTACTTAGTACAGCAATGGCACTTTCTATGGTAGCATGTGGCGGTTCTACAACAACAGATGACGCTACAACAACAGACGACGCAACAACAACAGATGAAGCAGCAACAACAGACGATGCAGCAGCAGAAGAGGAAACTCCTGCAACAGCAGGTGAAGCTTATCACTTCGAAGTTATCGTAAAATCCTTCCAGTCTACATACTGGCAGGCAGCTGTGAAAGGTATCGAACAGGCTTGTGAAGAATTAGGTGTTACAGCTAACTGTAACGGTCCTGCTAACGAATCCGATATCGCTGACCAGGTTCAGATGCTTGACGCAGCTATCGAAGCAGGTCCTGACGGAATCGGTTTAGCAGCTTGTGATACACAGGCAGTTCTTGACTCTCTTGCAACAGCATTAGAAAAAGGTATTCCTGTAGTATGTTTTGACACAGGTGTTCCGGATGCTCCAGAAGGTGCAGTATTAGCAACAGTAGCAACAGACAACCAGGCAGCTGGTGCTTGTGCAGCTACAAATATGTTCCCTGTTATCGAAGCTAAAATTGCAGCAGCAACAGCAGATGCTCCTGTAAGAATCGGTGAAGTTAACCAGGATGCTACAGCACAGAACATCCAGGATCGTGGTTTAGGTTTCATCAACGAAATGATCAAACTTTGTAACGAAGCTGGAAAGAAAGTTAAAGTTGAAGGTAACGAATTCTATGTAAACGCAGCAGTTGGTGCTGAAGCTGACGGTGCTGAAGTTATTATCGAAGTAGGTGTTCCTGCACAGACAACTGTAGAATTATCTGCAACAGAAGCTAACAAGATTATGTCCAAAGCTGACACAATCGCTATCTTCGGTTCTAACCAGGTAACAGCAGAAGGTGTTATCACAGCTAACCAGACATTAAACGTATTAGGAACAGACCCTGAAACAAGCATCATCGCTGCAGGTTTTGACGCTGGTACACCTCAGAAAGCAGCTATCAATGCAGGACAGTTCATCGGTTCTGTAACACAGTCTCCATTAATGCAGGGTTACCACTGTATCTATACATTAGTTGATGTATGTAACGGTGAAACAGTAGCAGATATGCCTATGGATGGTTACTGGTACAACACAGAAAACATGGAAGCTGATGACATCGCTCCAAACCTTTATGACTAATCTGTATCTTTGATACAAATTGAATATGTAAGGTAATCAGGGACCGGATTTTATATCCGGTCCTTTTTTTAGAGAGTAGAATCAGATATTTGCACAAAGCTGATTATATATAAGAGTTTTGTAATTATCTGAAAACAGCAGACGCGTTGAACGTTTATAAAAGTAAAAAAATTAGGGTCTTTGAATGGTATTTTTTTTACAATATTATTCAAAACCCTTTTTTTACGTACAATTTTATATTATAATAGTCCTTGAAAACTTGCGAAAATGTGAAGAACGCAAAGAAAAAGATATATATAGCAGGAGGTATAATTTATGTTAAAAGGTATTCCAAAAATTCTTTCACCCGAATTATTAAAGGTATTGGCAGAAATGGGTCATAGTGACAGACTGGTAATTTCTGATGGCAATTTCCCGGCAGAATCCATGGGAAAAAATGCGATTGTTATCCGTTGTGACGGTCATGGCGTTCCGGAACTTCTGGATGCTATTTTACAGGTATTCCCATTAGACACTTATGTAGAAAAGCCGGTGAATCTGATGGAAGTTATGCCCGGAGATAATGTGGAAACACCTATCTGGGATACATATAAAGAGATTATTGCAAAATATGACGACAGGGGAGCAGATGCAGTCGGCAATATTGAAAGATTCAAATTCTATGATGAAGCAAAGCAGGTTTATGCAATTATTGCAACCGGAGAAAGTGCTCTTTATGCAAATATTATGCTGCAAAAAGGTGTAGTAGTAGATTAAGTGAGGATATAGATGTTACAACAGGTTGAAGTCATATTTGAAGATATGGCACCAATGTTAAAGGGATTGAAAAAGAAAAATTATGAGACAAACATGAAAGCATTTCGTGAAAAAAATAATGAATTTTTCTTTCAGATGATGGAGCAGTTAAAGGTGGATAATAAAGAAGCCGTAGCGGGGCATCTGGCGAATTCTTTTGTGTCAAGTGTAAAGCAGATTTTTGAAAAACGCGGGAAAATCAAGGGAAGTACACAGATGGATTTGAACTTTTTTATGATTTATTATGTATTTCCTGCTATACTCATGACACAAAGTGATGATGCACATCTTATGGCAGATACCCTGTGTGAGACATGGGGCAATTCCTTTAAAGGTTCGAAAATCGGTTATACGGACTATGATACCTTGTATGAGTCATTTAAGGAAAAAATTTTCGGCATTCTATAAAGGAATCAGGTGGTCAGAAGTGATGGCGGAGTGTTTCAACGTAAGTATGTTAAGGGTTTGTTTTTTGGTAATGTAATTAAAAAAGGGAAAAACGAGCAAATGAAAAACTGCGTATCGGTGACCTTAAGACTTTGGTGACAAAAAAGAAAGAGGGTAAATATGAGCAAATATTTTTTGGCAGTAGATATTGGGGCTTCCAGCGGAAGACATATTTTGGGAAGCTATGAAAATGGAAAAATAGAATTAGAAGAAGTACATCGTTTTTTTAATGGAATGGATGATGTGGACGGTACTCTTTGCTGGGATACCAACAGACTTTTTGATGAAATCATTGCAGGTATGAAAAAATGTAAGGAAATCGGAAAAATTCCGGAAAGCATCGGTATAGATACCTGGGGAGTCGACTTTGTACTTTTGGATAAAGATGAAAATATTGTAGGGCAGACCGTAGGATATCGTGACAGCAGAACGGAAGGTATGGATAAAGAAGTGTATAAAATCATTCCCGAAGAAGAATTATATGCAAGAACGGGAATACAGAAAGCTATGTATAATACCATTTATCAGTTGATGGCATTAAAAGTGAGCCATCCCGAGCAGTTGGAAGAAACAGATGTGATGCTGATGATACCGGACTATTTCCATTATAAATTAAGCGGTAAAAAAGTACAGGAATATTCTGAAGCCACCACTTCCCAGCTTGTAAATCCTGTAACCAAGGATTGGGATTTTGAATTAATTGAAAAACTTGGTTTTCCGACAAAAATCTTCCAGAAAATTCAGATGCCGGGAACTGCCATTGGAAATCTGACACCTGAAGTACAGGAGATGGTAGGCTATGACTGTCAGGTAGTATTACCGCCTACACACGATACTGCATCTGCGGTTATGGCACTTCCGACGAATGAAGAGAATACCTGTTACATCAATTCCGGTACATGGTCTCTGATGGGTGTGGAAATGGCAGAGCCTGACTGTTCCGAAAAGAGCCGGGAAGCTAACTTTACCAATGAAGGCGGATATGGAGGAAAAATTACTTATCTGACCAATATCATGGGACTCTGGATGATTAACTCTGTACGCAACAAGCACGTGCCGGATATGTCCTATGGAGATTTGTGCGAGCAGGCATCCCATGAAACCATTGCTTCTCTGGTAGATTGTCAGGCAGACTGCTTCTTTGCACCAAAAGACATGGCAGAAGCAGTAAAAGAGTATTGCAAAAATAAAGGACAGGAAGTACCCGAGACCATTCCTGCCATTGCCAGTGTAATCTATAATTCCCTGGCAAAATGCTATGCGGAAAAACTGGAAGAAATTCAGAAAATTACCGGAGTAAAATATGACAGACTTCATGTTATCGGCGGCGGGTCCAATGCAAAATATTTAAATGAATTAACCGCAAAATATACGGGTATTCCTGTTTATGCAGGTCCCGGCGAGGCAACTGCCATTGGAAATATTTTAGCCCAGATGATGGGAGTGGGAATATTTACCAGTCTGGCAGAAGCAAGAAGCTGTCTTGCAAAATCCTTTGATATCAAGATTTATGAAGCATAAAAGAGGATATGTTAATAGTAAAGTGATTTGAGTATACTAGGACAAAAGGCAGGGTGAAGATGAGTAATCACAGGACAAAAACCATTTGTTTTACAAATAATAAAGGCGGCAGCGGAAAATCAACCTCCTGTGCGAATCTGGCATATGAGCTGGCACAGGCAGGAAAAAAGGTTCTTTTGATAGACGGAGATATGCAGCTAAATCTCTCTCTTTCCTTTTTCGATGAAGAAAAGGTGCTGGAAATGGCAGAGAGTGAACGAAATCTGTATTATGCCATTGGGGGCAAAAAAGATTTAAAAGACTACATAGTCCATACTCCTTATGAAAATCTGGATTTGGTTCCGTCTTCTACCCTGATGAGCCAGATAGAATATGAGCTGTTTACCATGATGCAAAGGGAATATGTATTAAAAAAATGCTTGAAAGGTGTTTATGAAACGGAAAGCTATGATTACGTCTTAATTGATGCACCGCCTACACTGGGAACCTGGGTCATAAATATCTTATGTACGGCTGATTATGTGATTGTTCCGGTAGAGGCATCCCCATGGGGGCTGTTTGGTCTGGCAAATATGTTTGATTTTCTGACCGGAATGAACGAAATGACAGACGCCAGAATCATGGGTGTGCTGATTACCAAGGTAGACGAAAGAAAAAATTACTATAAACAGACAAAAGAAATTCTGGCAGGGTATGAAAATATTCATGTATTTGATTCTTTCATCCACGTAGACTCTTCCATTGAATGGGCACAGGATGTTTCCGTTCCGGTGGCGGTATATAAGAAGAGTACCAGAAGTGCGAAGGAATTTGAAGGTTTGGCAAAGGAGGTCATGGAATATGGCAGTAGGTAAGGGAAGTATGGCAAGAGCATCCAAAGCGGCGGCAAAGAAAACTCAGAACGCGGCAGAAAACAATGCAGAGGTAAAAATGGCAGAAGAAAAGCCGGAACAGACAGCGACACAGGATGCGGTAAGTGAAAAAACGGCACAAGCTGGTCCGGCAGATGAAAAACCATCCGTAAAGAAAACAAACGTAAAAAAGACTGCACCGAAAAAAGAAAGCGGCACAGTTACGGCAGCCGTTGTAGAAGGAACCGACGAACAGGTAATGAAAGAGATTGTCTACCAGTCAAGCTCACAGGTATTGAACAGAGATGCCATGGAAAATGAAACCTTTGGTATCGGAGAGGCAATGCCGATATATTTATTTTAAGTAAATACCGCCTATCCTGGTGTGGACAGGATAGGCATTTTTTAATGCTTGTTTCTCTTATCGAGAAAGGCAAGCAACGCAATAATAGACTATCGAAGGGGTATAAAGTATTTCAAAGATTTTTGGCATAGGAGGACAATTTTGATATTTGATGGTATAATATAAATATAGCAGATATCAAGTAAAGTTAAGGCGAAATATGTAGAATGGAGGCGTTTTATGGATAAATTATATGATTATTTTATAAATAAAGTGTTTACTATTCCATATATTGACAAAATGATTGACGGAACAAATAATAAGGATACATTTTTTAAATGCGTAAGCAGATATGTCAAAAATGACGAGAACATCACGTACGGAGAGGCGATAAGTAAAATATATCATTATATGAATTCGTCATATAGAAATGAGTATTTTTTTAAAAATACCATTTTGAATCAATTGTTACTGGCGAAACATGATCTTTATAGTACGGTTGCATTAACAGAATTACCGATAGCGGATTCTAAAGCAGATTTTATAATGATTAATGGCAGGGGAATTGTTTATGAAATTAAAACAGATTTGGATAATTTAAACAGATTGGAAAATCAGGTTTCTGATTATTATAAGGCATTTAAATATGTAAATGTCGTTGTCGGATATAAACAATATGAGAAAGTTAGAGACCTGCTTTTAGATTCTAAGGTTGGAATTTTTGTTATGTGTAAAAGTGGGAAGCTTCAATGTAGAAAGGTTGCAAAGTGTTACGATAAAGAATTGTCTCATGAAACAATATTCAGAATTTTGCGAAAAAAAGAGTATGAAAGCATTCTCATAAAACATTATGGGAAATTGCCCGAAGTCAACAATTTTCAATATTATCGAGAGTGTCTTAAATGGGCAGAGAAAATCAATATCAAAACATTTCAGAAAGAAATGCTTCAATGTTTAAAACAGAGAATGCAGTTGATTATAGAGGATTCGTTTGAAAAGGAAACACCATACGAATTAAGATTTTATGCGTATTTTACTAAAGAGAATAGCAATCGATACCAGATTATAAATGATTTTTGGAATGGCAAAATGGAGGTGTGATATGTATTATCCGTATTTTAGAGGGAGACAAAATGAGCTGCTGTGTCTGAGGGAATTATTAGAAAATAATAGATTAAGTGAAAAAATCATACCAGTTCTTGAACCTGTAAAATTCAGCAGTACTTTTTTGGCAACTTTAAAGAAGTTTATTGAAAGTGATAGGAAAGTCATTTTGATACAAAATCCTGCTGTTGGTAAATTTGCTATAGAATATAAAAAAAGTTTAAATGATATGGAAGATGCAGCACAGGATGAAAAAAAAGGAAAAATTAAAAAAACTTTAGAAGAGTACCAAGGAATTTTAAAAGATGAACATATTTGTAAGGGATATCTTGTAAATTCCAAAACAATAGATTATGTTCTTCGATTACCGGAGAGTGAGCGTAATAAGATATATCTGGTGAATCAAAATAAAGGTGATGATAATTTTTATGTTGAGCATGGAGATAAATTACTTGTTAAAGCATCGTTTATCCCTAAAGATGAAGATTTTAAAGATGAAGTCATGGGTAACGCAATTATACTGGAAGATTGCTATCAGAAAGCTAAAAGAAATGTGGATTATATTGAACATCCAGACGTTTCATTCAGCAAAAATCATTTAGTCTTTGCAAAAAGAGGTTATCAGGGATTTTCAGATTACTCAATTGTTGGAAATGAATATGAAGAAAGTGGATTTGCACCATTAGCAATTGCGATACATATTGTTTATTTCGGTGCTAAAAATGAACTGCGTGTACATCATTTTGTATCTGATTCAAATGAAAATATTTCTGACCCTGCGAGAAAATTTGAAGAAGCAATGGAGAAACTTGTTAATTGGGAGAAGATTGATTCAATTAGACATACAAAAGGCTTAGTGAATTTGATTAATTATTATGAGAACGGACGTTTTCCCGGATTGGGTGTAATTAAGAAATTTTCGTTAATGCATCATGTTGAATTGATGGGAGAATTCTTGGAGGATAAAGAATGATTTGTTGTGCTGAATGTTTCAATGATTTAGAAATAAAGGCATCAATAGAATCTCTTAACCATAGGGGGACATGTCCAATTTGTGGTGCGAAGGATGCGTGGATTTATGATAGTAATTTAGATTTAGGTAATTCAGAGTTTGAAGAATTAATGATGTCTATAATTGAAATTTATAAACCGGAAGAAGAATTAGATGCTAGTGTGCCTGATAGTGCAAAGCAGACTCTTGAACAACATATTCAAAATGACTGGAATATATTTAAAATTGATGAAAATGGAATAAAAGTCATTGTGGAAAGTCTTGTTTCAACTTCTATGGATTTGGATGAACGATTGTTGGAACAGAAAGTAGGGATACCAAGCTTATATGATGATGTTTATTTGGAGCAAAATTCTATTTTTGGAAAATATCAGTGGGATGATTTTAGAAAGTATTTAAGAAATGAAAACAGATTCCACACGAAGTATATTAATTTGGAAATATTAGCAGAAGTTTTAAATGATACTGCTTCTATAGTTCCGCAAGGAACTAAATTATACAGAGCAAGAGTTGCAAAAGACGAAAAAGGATATAAAGCAGATGACATGGGAGCACCACCTGACGATAAGGCATCTGCAGGACGAGCAAATTCTAAAGGGATTAGTTGTTTGTATCTGGCAAACAAAAGAAAAACGACTATTAAGGAAATACGAGCGGGAGCTTTTGATTTTGTTACTATTGCAACGTTTAAATTGAAACGTGATGTGAGAGTAGTGGATTTAAGTGTTATTGCTCATAACTCCCCATTTTATGCAGAAACGGATAAAGTAAAGTTTTTGATTAATGAAAAGCATCTTCGTAATATAGAAAAAGATCTTGCAAAGCCTGTTAGCAAAAGAGATAGTGATTTGGATTATTTGCCGACTCAGTATATAAGTGATTTTGCAAAATATTTGGGATATGACGGTGTAAAGTATGTAAGCACTTTTGATAAAGAGTCGTATAACCTGGCATTATTTGATGCCGAAATTTGCTCTTGTGTATATAAGAGAAATTATGAAATCGGCGATTTGGATTATAAAATGAATGCGTTATAACGGATACATGTAAAAAACACTTGAAATATCAGACGGACACCGCCTATCCTGGTGTGGACAGGATAGGCATTTTTTAATGCTTGTTTCTCTTCATATTTTGCTAAAATTCTATTTGCAATAGAATTTTAGCAAAATGAAAAGGAGAAAACAAAATGAACACATCACAACCAATCAGAGAGTGGAAAGAATTGGAGGACCTGAAAAGCTATTACAGGAAGATACGCCCTCACGAAAGGAATCAGCTTATGCTGATTATGGGGTTAAATACAGCCCTTCGTATTTCGGATTTATTATCATTGAGGTGGGAAGACGTATATAGCTTTGAAAAGAAGCAATTCAAAACCCACATTGTACTTCTGGAACAAAAGACGGGAAAGGAAACTAATATTTACCTTAACCAAAGTATCAGAAAGACACTGATGGCATACAAGCGGTCATTAAACAAACAGGGCAGAGTGGTGAAGAAAGAGCGATATTTGTTCCGGGGAACTACCAAAAACATTCCGTTATCCAGAGTGCAGGCGTACCGGATTATTAAAGAAGCGGCAGAATATTGTAACGTAAGAGGGAATATCAGTTGCCATTCCCTCAGGAAAACCTTTGGCTATCATGCATGGAAGCAGGGAGCGTCTCCGGTGCTTCTGATGAATATCTTTAATCACTCATCTTACCGGGCAACCAAGCATTACCTTGGGATTGAACAGGAAGATAAAGATACGGTGTTTGAACAGATAGTTCTCTAGACCTTTTGGCATGCCGGGCTAAAAACAGGTGGCATCCTTAAGGGATACCATCTAAATACAGGAAGAAAAAAGAGCAAAAACACGAAAAAAATAAAAAATATGAAAAAAACTATAAAGTTATTTTGTTTTACTCCGATATAAAGATTACAGAGGTGAGAAAACACGATAAAATCCGGCAGGCAGGGAAGTCTGTACGTAGACAAGGAGGTTAGAAAAGTACCATTCGGGTACGATTCTTACAAAAATCCCCTTTTTATTCAATACAGGTACTAACTAAAGGTCATGAGTGTGTTATCAGGGCCCGGTTTCCGACTTCTGACTTTTAGTTAATATAAACAACTAAATACATATTTTTATTCGGACAAAAGGAATTGTCCGAGAATACAAGGAGGTAAAACTATGGTAGTACAACACAATTTATCAGCTATGAATGCTAACAGAATGTTAAGCGTAAACACAGGCACACAGGCAAAGTCCACAGAGAAGTTATCTTCCGGTTATAAAATCAACCGTGCGGCAGATGATGCAGCAGGATTATCCATCAGTGAAAAGATGAGAAAACAGATTCGTGGTCTTACACAGGCTTCCTTAAACGCACAGGATGGTATCTCCGCAGTGCAGACAGCAGAAGGTG
>CAZDAT010000052.1:0-12150 GCA_964503695.1 uncultured Lachnospiraceae bacterium | reverse complement strand
GTCAGCAGTTTCATAATGGGCGGCTGGATGATCGGTACCAGTGACATATAAGAATATGCCGCTACCGCAATCGGTCCAAGCAGGGATGTCTGTCCTAATTTACTTGCAAGGAAGATGGATGTAGGACCATCTGCACCACCAATGATGGAAATGGCTGCCGCTGCCTTGTCATTAAAGCCAAGGGCAATAGCACCGAAATATGCCATGAAAATACCAAACTGGGCAGATGCACCAAGCAAGAAGCTCTTAGGGTTCGCAATTAACGGACCAAAGTCTGTCATGGCTCCTACCCCCATGAAAATCAGGGAAGGAAGTATTGCCCATTCGTCTAATACATAAAAATAATACAGTAAACCACCGATTCCATTCGCAGATTCATCCGCATGAAGCATGATATCCGGATAAATGTTAACCAGCAGCATACCAAAGGCTATCGGAAGTAATAAAAGAGGTTCATACTCTTTTCTGATAGCCAGATAAAGGAAAACACAAGCTACTGCAATCATAATGTAGTTTCCAACCGTAAGGTTGAAAAACGCAGTCTGATGCACTAGATTGGTTAAAGTGCTTGATATGTATTCCATTTACGTTGACCTCCTATGGATTTTATCTTTCAAACCGACAAATCACTAATTTAATGTTGCAAGTAAAGAACCTGCCTCGATTGCATCACCTACTGCCACATCAATACTTGCTACAGTACCGTCTTCCGGAGCAACTACAGGAATTTCCATTTTCATGGCTTCAATAATTACTACAGCATCACCTTTTTTCACTGCTGTACCAACCGGAGCTTCAATTTTGAATACTTTACCTGCTGCCCCTGCTTCTACACGGATGCTTCCTGCACCGCCTGCTGCTGCAGGTGCTTTCGGAGCTGCTTTTGGTGCTGCTACGGGAGCTGCCACTCTTTTTACTGCCGGTGCACCTGTAGATGCGCCTTCTTCTACTACTACATCATATACGTTTCCATTTACGGTAATGGTATAATTTTTCATCTTTTCTTCCTCCTATGGATTCTTATAAATTATTTTTTATCTTCTTTTCAGACTTCTTACAACATAGCCGTCTGCGGATGCACTACCTTCATAAGCTGCAATAGCCGCTGCGATAACTGCAACCAGTTCTGCATCATTTGTCAAATCTTCGGCTGCCTCTTCACTTTTAATAATCTGTTCCACAGCCTTTTTCGCAGTATCATCTTCTTTCTTTTCTCCGCTAAACATTGCCTGAATCTTCGGAATGAAGGAGAAGCAGGAAATCAGGATAATGATAATGATTAATACTGCAAATACGGTTCCCATACCCATTAAGGTATTGAGAGCTGCCTTGGTCATCATTTCACCAAAGGTATATGTAACATTTGTAGAAATGCTTGTAAGCACTAAATCTTCATCCAGCATGATTTCTACATTTGCAGGTCTAAGTGTACCCTGGATGGTAACATTCATCAGAATGCCGTCATCATAAATAATTTCGTGGTCTGTAACAGACTGATAATCACCCATATCGGAAAGAGCATTGGCATAATTTTCCAATGCTGCATAAATTACATCATCGGACTTGTACTGCTCTTGCTGTCCGGCAAGCACAATCTGATTCATGGTTTCAATCAGACCGTCAGCATATTCAAATGCCTGTTCATCGGTAATTCCGTAATTCTCGGTTTCTACCTCTTTTCCACAGGCTGCCAGACCGAACATACAGGTGATCATACCTAATACTAAGAAAAATTTTTTCATATTAAGTATCATCCTTTCTATACTGTGCTGTGTTTTTTCGCCGGGCGTTCTTCACTCTTTGTAAATAACATTTCAAATGCACCGATAACATATTTTCTGGTATCGTCTGCTGCAATAATCGTATCTACATAGCCTCTCTTTGCCGCACTTACAACATTATTCTGTAAAGCAGCGTATTCTTTTGCACAGGCTTCAATTTTGTCTGCACCCTGTCCGTCACAGATAATCTTTGCTGCAAGACGTGCATCCATGGTTCCGATTTCCGTACCTTCCCAGGCAAATACCATATCTGCACCAAGTGCCTTTGAGTTCATGGCTACATAAGCACTGCCGTAAGCTTTGCCGATAACCACATTTACCTTCGGAACGGTTGCATTTGCAAATGCATGGGTAAGACGGGCTGCTTCTTTTGCAATGTTCTTTTCTGCACAGGAGGTTGCCTCGAAGCCTTTTACGTTTGTAAGGGTCAGTACCGGAATTTCAAAAGCATCACAGAACTTTACGAAATCAGCCGCTTTTCTGGCTCCTCTTACAGTCAGTACAGGTTCATACTTTTCTACGGCTTCGCCTTCTTCATTGCATACCTCTGTACGGTTTGCAACCACACCAACCGTAACACCGTTCAAACGGATAAATCCGGTTACCATTTCTTTTGCATAATTTCTCTTTGTTTCAAAGAAATAATTATCATCTGCAATGTTTGCCGCAAGAAGTGCGGTATCAGCCACGCAGTTTGCAAGGTCAGCACATACCCTGTTTAAATCATCTGTGCATTCCCCATAAAAATCAGTATCTTCATTGTTGGAAGGAAGCAGGCTTACCAGTTCCCTGATCTGTGCAAAAATGTCACCTTCTTCAGCAACCACATCTACAAGCCCTGCTTTTTCACTCTGGAAATCAACCGCAGATGTATCACATCTTGAAATCTCATTTCCTGCCAGTGCATTGGGAGCATTGACAAATAATTTTGCCTTTTTGCTTTCCATGAATGTAAAATCGGATAATGCGGGAACCATGGAAAGTCCGCCGCCACAGTTACCAAAAACTGCCGTAATCTGGGGAACCAGACCGGAGCAGAGTGTCTGCTTCATGTACAGCTCGCCAAATGCATTTAAAGCATCGGTTGCTTCCTGTAATCTAAGTCCGGCAGAATCAATCAGGCCAATGATGGGTGCCCCCATTTTCATTGCCATGTCATAAAGTCTTGCAATTTTCCTTGCATGCATTTCACCCATACTGCCGCCTAATACGGAAGCATCCTGACTGTAAACATACACAAGTCTGCCTTCAATTACTCCATACCCTGTGATAACACCATCGGATGGAGTGTCTGTCTGTTTCAGGTTAAAATCTGTGGCTCTTGCCGTTACAAGTGCACCAATTTCAACGAAACTGTTCTCATCGAGCAAAGAAGCGATTCTTTGACCCGCAAGTGTAGTATTGCTCATCTTCAAGCCCTCCATTTATATTAATTATAAAAATAACTTATCTTGCGACAAAAAGAAAAATCCGCCTTTTATCGCACCTTGCTAGTATAACATACAAAAACTTAAATAGAAAGACAAACTTCTGATTTTTTTCACAAAAATTTAAGGAAATCTTTGTACATTTTTCCTTAAATCTTCCTCATTTCAAGGCTTTTTCCATGACTTTAAAAAAGCACCATCTGATATCTATTTTTTCTGCTTTGCTTTTGCAGTACAGATTTTCTTCCAGCCACTTCTCATTCTGGATATAATAAATGATTTTTCCAGCCTGCTGCCATTTTTCTACGGGTGCCGAAAGCTTCTTTTTCTGAAGCTTCACAGTTACTTTTTCTCCTTCCTTTAACAGCACGCTTCTGATGTTTTTCCTTTCCATGCCAAGCTCAATTACCTTTTCCTGACCGATTTTTTCACTCTTGGCATTTTCTACCGGCTCCCACAGTTCTTTTTGTAAGCTCTTTTCCAGGGTCTCCATGGGAAACAATTCATACTGCTCCAGTCCATACTCCATTAATTTCTTGCAGTCCTGCCATTTATAAGTCCGGTTTCCAGGCCATCCGCAGGCTAACAGTGCCACCACATACGTTTTTCCCTCCCTCCGAAGGGCTCCCACATAACAATACCCTGCCCTGGCGGTAAATCCGGTTTTTCCGCTCAGTGCTCCTTCCATCATATTTAAGAAGGAATTATGATTCCTGCAGGTAAAGCTTCTCTTTTGTTCCACATCCCCAAAGGAATGATACGGCGTGGAGGTTATCCTAAGAAAGTCTTCTTTTCTTTCAGAAAGCATAATGCAATACCGCATAATCAGTGCCAGATCCTTTGCCGATGTTCCATGCTCCCTTACCAGTTCCCTGCCGTCACCTGTTACACTTTTTTGTGTGGCATCCAGACCATTGGGTGTTAAAAAGAAGGAATTTGTGCAGCCGATTTCTTCTGCCTTTTCATTCATAAGACGGGAAAAATTATCACAGCTTCCTGCCACATGCTCCGCTATGGCCACTGCCGTATCATTGTGGGATTCTAACATCAGGGAATACAGCAAATCTCCAAGAATATACTGCTCCCCCTCTTTAAGATACAGCTTGACGGCAGGCATGGATGCGGCATAGGAAGAAACCGTTACTATGTCACTTTCCGAGCAGTTTTCCAGGGCAAGAATGCAGGTCAGAATTTTAGTTGTACTGGCATTGGCAAGAAATTCCTCCCCATTTTTCTCATACAAAACCCTGCCCGATTCCCCATCCATCAGCACCGCACTTTTCGAATACAAAAGCCCCACTTCATCTTCGTTTTCTTTTGCGTGGCAAATAACCTTATTGCCAAGGAAAAGAACCATCAGAAATATCCAGAGAATTTTTTTCATAAAAAACCTTTTTATTTCACCCTATGCATTTTTTTCTTAAAATATGAAAAAAGCATTCCATACAAATAAAACAACTTCTGAATGAAGTAAAATAAAATTTTATTTGTACAGAATGCTTGTAGTACTTACTTTTAAAAAGTTAATTTTCTTAATGTGACAGCCCGCTTTTTAATGGCTGAAATATAAATTGTAATAAAATCCTTTTTTTGCCAGCAGTTGTTCGTGATTTCCCTGCTCGATAATGTTACCGTCTTTCATCACAAGTATCACATCTGCATCACGAATGGTTGACAGTCTGTGGGCTACCAGGAAGCTGACCCTTCCTTCCATCAGCTTTCCAAAAGCCTCCTGAATCTTCATTTCCGTTCTGGTGTCAATGGAGGAAGTGGCTTCATCCAGAATTAACATGGGCGGCAGTACCAGCATGATTCTGGCAATACAGATTAACTGCTTCTGCCCCTGGGAAAGACTTCCTCCGTCTTCCGTAAGGAAAGTATTATATCCATCCGGCATTCGTTTAATAAAACTGTGGGCATGGGCTTTTTTCGCTGCTTCCATTACTTCTTCCATGGAAGCATCCGGTTTTCCCATGGCAATGTTTTCAAAAACAGTTCCTTCTTTTAACCAGGTTTCCTGTAACACCATTCCATAATTTTTCCGAAGACTCTTACGGGTTATCTGGCGGATATCGGTGCCATCCACACGGATACTTCCGCCTGTCACATCATAAAACCGCATCAGCAGATTTATAAGCGTGGTTTTTCCGCATCCGGTAGGCCCTACAATGGCAATTTTCTGTCCCGGCTTTACCTCCAAATTCAGATTCTGAATCAATTTCTGCTCCGGTGTGTAGGAAAAGCTTACATTTTCAAAGCTTACATTTCCGTTTACCTGTTCTAACACCAGGGCATTCTCCGGTTCCGGTACCTGCGTTTTCTGCTCTAACAGTTCAAAAATTCTTCCGGCACAGGCGATGGAATTTTGTAATTCCGTAATCACACCGGAGATTTCATTAAAGGGCTTCGTATATTGCTTTGCATAACTTAAGAAACAGGATAAACCGCCGATGGTAAGTCCTCCCGTTTTAATTACCACAATGGCTCCGCTTAATGCCACCCCTGCATACACCAGGCTGTTGATAAACCGGGTAGAGGGATTGGTCAGGGAGGAAAAGAAAATGGCTTTTAAGGAGCACTTTTCCAGTCGTTCATTGGTCTCATCAAAGATTTCCAGTGAAACGGCTTCTCTTGAAAATGCCTGTACTATTTTCTGATTTCCTATCATTTCATCAATGTATGCAGTCTGTTCCCCCCTGGTAACGGACTGTTCCCGAAACAGGGAAAACGTACTTTTTGCTATATAGTTGGCTACTACCAGTGACAAGGGTGTCAGACACACCACCACCAGGGTAATCCCCGGATGAATGGAAAGCATAAACAGCAGGGTTCCCAGAATCGTTACCACACCGCTGAATAACTGGGTAAATCCCATTAACAGACCGTCAGCAAACTGGTCCGCATCCGCAATGACCCTGCTGACAATATCTCCGCTTGGATGTCCGTCTATATATTTTAAAGGCAGTATCTGAAGTCTTGCAAACACGTCTTTGCGGATATCCTCTATTACCTGATAAGTTATGGTATTATTTATCAGATTCATTCCCCACTGCAATAAGGCGGTAACAAGGGCTATTACTACACTTTTTATAAGAATGTTTAGAATAATTTCAAATTCTACTTTTCCCGGCTCCACAATGTAGTCAATGGCTTCTCCTATAAGGATGGGAAGATACAGGGTCAGTGCCACAACCACTCCTGCAAAAAGAATGGAACAGCACACTAAAAAACGGTATTTTTTAATATAATTCCATACCATTTTCAAGGTTTGTGTCTGTGTTAATTTCTTACTCACGAATCAGCCACCTCCTTTTTAAACTGAGAAGCATAGATTTCCTGATAGGTTTCGCAGTTTGCTAATAATTCTTCATGATTTCCCATTCCTACCATTTCTCCGTCATCCAACACCAGAATCAAATCTGCATGCTGTATGGATGCCGTTCTCTGGGAAACTATAAAAATGGTTGGTTTTTCTTCCATATTCTGCAAAGCTTTTCTTAAAGCCGCATCAGTTGCATAATCAAGGGCAGAAGCACTGTCATCTAAAATCAATATTTCCGGTTTCTTGACCAGGGCCCTTGCTATGGTAAGCCTCTGTCTTTGTCCTCCGGAAAGGTTTCTTCCGTTCTGGGCAATTTCAAATTCCAGCCTGTCCTTTTTTTGTTCCACGATTTCTTTTGCCTGTGCAATTTCCAAAGCCTTCATCAGTTCTTCTTCACTGGCTTCTGCGTTTCCCCAGCACAGGTTATCTCGGATGGTTCCTTTAAACAGGACTGCTTTCTGGGGCACCACGCCTACCTTTCCCCGAAGCTCTTCCTTGGTATACTGACGGACCTCTATGCCATCCACAAATACCTGTCCTTTTGTGGCATCGTAAAACCTCGGAATCAGGTTTACCAGTGAAGTTTTTCCACAGCCGGTACCTCCGATAACTCCTACTACCTGTCCTTTTTTTACCTGAAAACTGATATTCTTTAAAGACTCTTCTCCTGCTCCCTTATATTTTAAGCTTACATCTTCAAAGACCACAAACGGCAGTTCCTTTTTGCTTTTTATATTTGTGCTTTCCGGATAGCTCTGGGAGGATTCCATTTCCAGAACACTCTGTACCCGGTTTCCGCTGGCAACCATTTTGGTAAGTAACACAATG
Organism: uncultured Lachnospiraceae bacterium; assembly: GCA_964503695.1. GTDB lineage: Bacteria > Bacillota > Clostridia > Lachnospirales > Lachnospiraceae > SFDP01. The sequence goes on along the minus strand of CAZDAT010000052.1, from coordinate 4,792 downwards.
GTATTTGCCAGTTTCACCAGCTCTTCTAAAATCTGTGCCATATAGTTATACAATGCCACAACGGCTCCCTGTGTCAGAATCCCATATTCTACCTGGATTGCCCCTTTCCAGATGAGCACCGCCACTGCCATATTAATGACTACATAAGTCATGGGATTCATAAGGGCAGATATACTTCCCGCCTTTTTCTGACCTTTCGTAAGTTCCCTGTGTTTCTTATAAAATTTGCTTTTTTCTTCTTCCTCCAGACCAAAGGCACGAATCACGCGGACTCCCATAAGATTCTCCCTGGTAGCCGCCAGAACCTTATCCAGCCTCTGCTGTACCCTGCGGTAAAGGGGAATGGTAATCAGCATAATCCCATATACGATTATGGTAAGCACAAGAATGGTAATTCCAAATATCTTCGCCATTTCTCCGTCAATGGTCCATGCCATGATAAAGGCTCCCGCCACCACAAAGGGTGAACGAAGCAATAAGCGAAGTGCCATGTTCATTCCTGACTGTAACTGGTTCATGTCACTGGTCATGCGGTTTACCATGGCGGAAGTTCCCAGCTCGTCTATTTCTGTGTAAGATAACTGTTCCATATGTTCAAATAAAACGTGTTTTATCTTTTTTACAAAACCTACCGATGCCTTTGCCGCAAAATATTGTGCCGTTAAGGAAAAGGCAAGTCCCACACTTCCTAAAATTACCAGAAACAAAAACATTTTAATTACATAGTTTACATCTTTATTTCCAATTCCCACATCAATCAAAGAAGCCACTGCAAGAGGAACAAACAGTTCCAGAGTGGCTTCCAGTAATTTAAATAAAGGTCCTAATATGCTTTCTTTTTCATATCCTTTTAAATACTTAAATAATTTTCCCATCGTTATACTCCAAGCTGTAATTCTACTTCCTGCAATGCCTGCTGTTTAAATTCTTCTACCTGCATGGGGTTCATTTCCGGTAATGCCTCCAGGGAATGAATCCCGAATCTTCTTAAAAATTCCTCCGTTGTGCCAAATAACAAGGGTCTTCCCGGAGCATCCAGCCTGCCAAGCTCTGTCACCAGATTAAATTCAATCAGACGGTTAATGGCGTGGTCACAATTTACTCCCCTGACCTTTTCTATATCCGAACGGGTCACCGGCTGTTTATATGCAATAATAGAAAGCGTCTCCAGGACACTGTCCGTCAATACATATTTTCTCGGACTTTTTGCAATCTTAATCAGATATTCATACATATCCGTTTTCGTGCACATCTGGAAAGAATCTTCTAATTCGATGATGTCCGTTCCCCGGTTGGAAGCCTGCATTTTTTCTTTCATTTCATATATTATCTTTTTCGTGGTCTGCTTATTCTCTCCAATCAGCTCTGCAAGCTTGGAAAGCTCCACACTCTCTCCCATGGTGAAAAGCACAGCTTCTATCACTGCTTCCTGTTTTTCTCTCTCCATTCTTCTCTCCATTTTCTTTTTTATACTTTCCTTTTTCTTATAAAAAGCATTTCGTTATTCCAAAACCTCATTGGAAGTAATCATGATGTCATCAAACAGGTTGTCCTGTCTTATGGTAATCTGTCCCATTTTCATCATTTCCAGAATGGTTAAAAAGGTAATCACGATTTCCATCTTATTATGGCTTTTTTCCAGAAGCTTACGAAAGCTGAACTGTTTATGACTCCTTACATATTCCTGGATAAACACCAGTTTTTCATCCATATTGATTTCATCTTTTTCGATTTTACCAAACTGACTCCTGATAGGGTCAATCTTATCTTCCTGTCTTTTTAAGGTTGCCTGGAAGATTTCATGTAGACGGCTTAAATCAATATCTGCAAATAAGGCATCATAATCAATGGGCGGCTGGTAGGCGGCTACTTCTTCTGGAATGGTAGCTTCTTTATAATAATTCCTGCCTGCATCCATCTGCCTGTCCTTTAACTCAAAAGACATATATTTATACATCTTATATTCCAGAAGCTTTTGAACCAGTTCTTCCCTGGGGTCTGTTTCTTCGCCCTCTTCGTTTACCTCTTTTGGCAACAGCATTTTACATTTGATATCAAGCAGGGTGGATGCCATCAGTAAAAATTCACTCATGACATTCATATCTTCCGTTTCCAGCTGTCTGATATAATCCATATACTGTTTGGTAATCTCTACAATCGGGATATCATAGATATCTATTTTATTTTTATCTATCAGATGAAGCAATAAGTCCAGAGGACCTTCAAATACTTCCAGTTTTACGGCTAAAGCCATCATAACCTCCGTTTACGGCAAGGGAAGCTCCCTTTGATTTCACATACCAAATTATTCTACTAATTTTCCAATTATTTGGCAACCCGAAACATCCATTCGTTTTTTAATTCGTAACAGTTCAGCCATCACCAGGAAAATGCACGAATCATGCTTGCATGAATGATGGCATTTCATTGGTGCGGGCTGAACTGTTACTTAAATCTTAAAAATCACTGATTTTCCGGATAGATTTTGATAACCACCAGTTCTCCCGGATTAAAGATTCGGACAGGGATGGTGTGCATTCCAAGACCTCTGCTTAAAATCATCACAGATTTTTTCTGCTTAAACCTTCCTCCGTCATATTTCGGAAACAGCTTACATGCCGGAGATACCACGCCGCCCAGAAATGGCAGCCGTACCATTCCGCCATGCACATGACCGGAAAGCACAAGGTCTGCTCCCCAGTCAGCATATTCCTCAAAATAATCCGGATTGTGTGCCAAAAGAATCTCGTAATTATCCGCATTTCGCCTGGGAAGAAGCTCCTGCAGATACTCTTTTTCCATAGGAAGCTTCTTAAACCGGTTATAATATTTTCTATCCAGCTCCAGTCCCGTAATGCGGATATTATCTTCCCTGTCAATACTTTCGTTTCTTAAAAATCGCACACCGCATTTTTGTAAGTCACTTTCATAACGCTTACCCATATCTCCATAAACCTCAGGATAGAGAAATAACCTGGTTTCATGATTTCCCATTCCGTAAAAAACGGGATATTTTAACGCAAGCTTTTCTATCAGCTCTATGGCAGGCTGATAGCTTTTTTTCGGCTTTGCCGTCAGAATGTCTCCTGCAATCAGGATTCCTTCCGGCTGTTTATTTTCAATCGCCTCCAGAAGCTTTTTATTTTCTTTTCCATAAGTTTTATTATGAAGGTCGGAAAGTACAACATACTTGTGCTCTTTCTTAACCTTCGGGCTGTACAGCTTATACTCCACCACCCGGAAACGGTTTCCGTCTATTATCATTACTGCAAGGAAAAAAAATACTAAAACTACAATTCCAGGCAGTAAAATCATTATCCCCTGTGACATTTTTTACCTCATTTTTTCTATCAATATTTTTAATTACTGCTTTTTTTCAAATTCACAAAACCTCTGATTTCAGGCTTTCAGACAGTTACATAGTATCACAAATCCTCCTGTCCTAAAAGCCATTTTATCATCCCAAGCTTCAGATAATCACCTATTCCGGCCTTTTTTACATCCTGATTTACAATAAGTGCCACTTCCCCAATTTCTTTTTCCCCCAGATAATACGTTACAGAACCTATTTTATCCCCTTTTTGCAAAGGAGCTTCGATGGATTCCGGTATCTGTTCATTTTTGGTAATTCCGGTAAGGTCATTCCCTTCCAGATCCAGATACACAAAGCCTTCCTCATATCCGACAGAAGCATTTTTTTCTACGCCGCCGCGGACAGGAATCTCGGCCAGATTTTCTTTTCTCTCATCTTCGTAAAAATGTGCCCTGGCAAATCCATAATTAAGCAATGTCTTACAATCTTCAAAACGAACTTTATAATCAGGAGCCGCCATAACAACGGCAATCAGCTGGACATCATCCTTTAATGCCGTTGCTGACAGACAATATTTTGCTTTATCCGTAGAACCTGTTTTTAATCCGTTGGCATAAGGGTACTGCTTCAATAACTTATTGGTGGAAGAAAGGGTAAAGGTACTTTCTCCCTGTCTGGTTACATGGGTGATATCCTCCATCCAGATGGTTGTATAGTCAAAAACCTGGGGGTATTTTGTAATCAGTTCTCTTGACATTACCGCTACGTCTCTTGCAGTCGTGTGATGCTCATCTAAGTTACTGAGTCCGCAGCAATCCATAAAATGGGTATTATCCATTCCCAGTTCTTTTGCCTTCTCATTCATGAGATTCACAAATTCCCCTTCGGTTCCTCCAATGTATTCTGCCATACACACACTGGCATCATTACCGCTGGCAACTGCGATACATTTAAGCAGGGTATCTACCGTCTGTACCTCTCCTTCTTCCAGAAAAACCTGGGAACCGCCCATGGACTTTGCATAGGCACTTGTTACCACCTCATCCTCCAGATGGATTTTTCCTTTTTCGAGAGCCTCAAAGGATAACAGCAAGGTCATGATTTTGGTAATGCTTGCAGGGCTTCTTATCTCATCCGGATTTTTCTCATAAATAACCGAGCCTGTTTTTGCTTCCACTAAAATTGCAGAGGGGGCCTGTATTTCCATCTCCTGTGCACTTACGGACACACCACAGTGCACAAATACCAAAAAAGAAAGGCTTATGGATAAAAAAAGCGAACAAAATCTTTTCATTAAAATATCCTCTATATTCTGCTTATTTCTATCTTATGGCTTTCTTTTCCTCGGTAGAACACAAATAAATCCCTGATATCACTATCAGGGATTTATGGAAATTTTTAATTAGTTGTATTTACGTTTTCTTGCTGCTTCAGATTTTTTCTTACGTCTTACGCTTGGTTTTTCGTAATGTTCTCTCT
>CAZDAT010000051.1:0-12249 GCA_964503695.1 uncultured Lachnospiraceae bacterium | reverse complement strand
CGGACAAACGGTTTTCAAGACCGCCTCGTTATGACCACTTCGATACCTCTCCATTTGTTGTTTTCGCTCTTGTCGAACGCAAAAATGATTCTAGCAAAGATTTTTTATTTTGTCAACACCTTTTTTTATTTTTTTACTTTTTTCTTTCAAGAAGGCTTCCGGCAATAATCATGTCCTCCGGTGTTGTAATTTTTATATTTTCATAACTTCCATGAACCAGACGGACTTTTCTTTTCATAAAATGCTCCACCACCATGGCATCATCCGTTACTCCGGTTACAGGTTTACTGCCCTTTTGCTCCTCTTCCATCAGCATAGTATATGCCGTTTTAATCAAAGCTGCTTCAAAAGCCTGGGGGGTCTGGACCTGCCATACCCTGCTTCTTTGGGGCGTACTTTCTATATTGCATTCATCATCTGCTATTTTTACGGTATCCTTCACTGGCATCCCTGCCACACAGGCTCCGTATTCTTTCACACCTGCAATACATCTGGCAATAATCTCCCTTGTAACAAATGGTCTTGCACCGTCATGTATCAGTACATAATCTGCATTTTGAAGCTGGCAGAGTCCGCAATAAACGGAATGATATCTTTCTTTCCCCCCCGGCACAATGGCTTTTACTTTAGAAAAACCATATTTTTCAACAATCTCTGTTCTGCAGTATTCTTCTTCCCCTGCACCCACTACTAAAATAATGTCCTCCACCGGACTGTCCTGAAATGCTTTTAAGGCATAATAAAGCACAGGCTTATCTTCTAATAAAAGATATTGCTTCTGTACCCTGCTTTCCATTCTTTTTCCCTGTCCTGCCGCCAGGCATATGACAGAGATTTTTTCTCTTTCCATGACGTTCTCCTATCCACAAACCTGCTGTTTACGTATTTTTCTATCGTTTTGCCATTTTATCAGATTCTTTCCCCTAATTTCAAATTCGGTACTGCATTCAAATCATACCCGTGACGGACACCCTTCAGATATTCATAATATGCCGCCACCCCTATCATGGCAGCATTGTCCGTACAAAAAATAGGAGAAGGGGAATAAAATTCAATATTTTCCTCTTTGCATTTTTCTTTTAATGCTTCTCTTAAATGGGAATTAGACGCTACCCCTCCGGCAATGGCAAACTTATGGAATCCATATTTTCTGACGGCACTGACAGAGTGCTCCACCAGTACGTCGACCACCGCTTTCTGAAAGGAAGCCGCCACATCCGCCTGAGAGTATTCTTCTGCCTTCATCTGGCAGGAATTCAGATAATTCAAAACAGAGGATTTTAATCCGCTGAAGCTAAAATCATATTCACTTTCTCCCACTTTTGCCCTTGGAAAATGAATGGCATCCGGATTTCCTTCACGGGACACCTTATCAATTTTGGGCCCTCCCGGATAACCAAGTCCGATGGCTCTGGCTACTTTGTCAAAAGCTTCCCCTGCCGCATCATCCCTGGTTTGTCCTAAAATTTCATATTCGCCATACTCTTTTACCTTTACAAGGTGGGTATGCCCGCCGGAAACCACCAGACAGATAAACGGTGGTTCTAATTCTTTATTTTCAATATAGTTGGCACTAATATGGCCTTCTATGTGATGTACACCTATTAAAGGTTTTTTTAAGGCAAATGCCAGTGCTTTTGCCGCGGAAACTCCCACAAGCAAAGCTCCCACAAGTCCCGGCCCATAGGTAACTGCTATGGCATCTATTGTTTCAAAATCGGTATCTGCCTCCTGTAATGCCTGTTCAATTACCTGGTTTATCTTTTCAATATGCTTTCTGGATGCGATTTCCGGCACGACTCCGCCATATAACGTATGCAGTGCAATCTGGGAAGAGATGACATTTGACAACACTTCCCTTCCGTTTTTTACCACGGCTGCCGCTGTTTCATCACAGGAGCTTTCTATCGCCAGAATATAAACATCTTTCTTTTCCAACACCTTCTGCCTCCTATCATTTATCTTCTATTGATTTTTCACACCGGGATGATTTTCGGCCAAATCCCATCCGTATATTTTCCAATGTCCTTCCAAATCCTTGCGAAGAAGATATATTTCCTCTATGGATTGCATTACCGTTCCCATTCTCACATTATAGGTACAATACAGTCTGGCAAAATCATAGCCATCCTCTTTGAAATCATAAACATCGGTACTGGAGGACATACTGTAAGAGCTGATTTTAAATTCTTTCTCCTTAAAGCTTTTAATTTCACTCTTTAATCTTTCAAGGTACATATCCTCTTCATTGATTTCTGCCAGTTCATGGTCATATAACTGCAATGTCTTTACGGCAAGCTCATAAGTTTCTTCTTCCGTACACTTTTCATTATAAAAGCATTTCATGATTTCACTGTAATACTTAATCACTTCTTTTGGGGTCTGGGGATAGTTGGTCTCCAGATTCCTGGAAAGTACCTCCTGCACCTTAGTCATTTCCACATATCCTTCCGGCTTACTGTTTTCAATTCTCGCATTAATCATGTAGTATGCCAGAAGCACACAACACATTGCCAGAAACATGAAAAATGCTCCTCTTGGAGTTTTAAACCTTTTCATTTTACTTCTCCGTTCTGCTGTTTTTCTCTGCACAGCCCTTATTTTTTCTAAAGAACTTTTATTCCTGTTCCTCAAACTTTAATTCTATGCTCATGCCGTCTTTGGCTGCATGGGAATTTTTAAAAATAGCCCTGACATCGTTCATATATTCTTCCGGCCGCATCAGTGACGGGCTGTAATGGGTCAGCCACATCTGTTCCACCCTGGCCCTTGATGCCATGTCTGCTGCCTCGTAAAAGGTCATATGCTTATATTCTTTTGCCTTGGCTTTCTTTTCCGGCTCTCCATACATCCCTTCACAAATAAACAAATCGGCATCCTTGGCATGGTTTACAATATTTTCCGTAGGTCTGCTGTCAGTACAGTAGGTAACCTTAAGCCCCTTTCGCTTTTCTCCCATTACCATATCCGGTGTGTATACTTTTCCGTCTATTTCCAGCACCTCTCCCTTTTGCAAACGCCCCCAGTACCTTTTCTCCAGTCCCAGCTTTTGGGCTTTTACGGGGTCAAATTTTCCGGCTCTGTGTACCAGCACATTATATCCGTAACAGACTACATTATGCTGCACCCGGAAAGCCTGGATTTCAAACCCGTCAAAAGAAAAAGTCTGTGAGTTTTCCGTAATTTCCTGGCAAAGAATCTTAAAGGGAAGCTCCGGTGCAATGACTCTTAGAGAACTGACCACTTTGCTTAAGCCTTTGGGTCCTATCAGAAGAAGCGGTTCTGTCCTCTCTGCATTCCCCATGGTAAGCAGCATCCCCGGCAGACCGCTGATATGGTCACCATGATAATGGGTAAAACAAATAATATCAATGGGCTTGGGACTCCAGCCTTTTTCTTTCATGGCAATCTGGGTTCCCTCCCCACAGTCAATCAGAATACTTTTTCCATTATATCGTGCCATCATGGATGTCAGCCAACGATATGGCAGCGGCATCATCCCTCCTGTTCCTAACAAGCAAACATCTAACATGTATGATACATCCTTCCTGTTTTATTTTAGGAATTCTTTATAGAAATTCTTTCGTCTCCTCAATCTTTGCCGGAAATAAAAAGCCTTCTGTCCATTTATCAAAACATTTTTCGCACAAATCGAGGCTGTAGATATATCCGTCTTTATTGCTGAAATAATCGAACGAATAATCTACACTAAAACAACCTTCTTTTAAAATTCCTTCTTCTACCAAAAGTTCTTTGCCGCACTGATTGCAAACAACTTTTTCTAATTCTGCTTCTTTTGCTTCTCTTACTTTATATGCTCTCATTCCTTGATTTCCTTTCTATAAACTTTACGAAAGCTTATCTCAAGTATACAAGTTTCTTTTTCCTGCGGCACTGGTAATCTCTACCTCTTCCACATAATCAGAGCATCCTCTGTTGGTTTTTCATAAAAATTTTTACGTTCGCCCTCCGTCACAAACCCCAGGCTTTCATACAGGTGTATTGCTGCCGCGTTGCTTTTTCTGACTTCTAAGGTAAAGGCTTCCACGCCCATTTTACGCCCCTCTTCCAGAAGTCTTGACAGCAGCTTTTTCCCGATACCGCAGCCTCTTTTGTCTTCTCTGGTCACTACATTGGTAATTTCCCCTTCGCCGACAATATTTCTTAGTCCGCAGGAGGCAACCACCTCACCGTTCACAAGACCGGTCAGATAACAGGCATCCGGGCACTGAATCATTTCCAGAAAAGATTCCTTATGCCAGGGCATGGAAAAAGCTTCTTCCTCCAGAACGCATACTGCATCTACATATTCCGTTGTCAAAGGTTTAATTACAAGTTCCACGTTCCATTTCCTCTTTTCGTTCCCTTTCCGCCTGGGAAAGTCTTAAATAGCAGGGCATATGTTCAGATGCCTTTACGGTTTTTCCCTGTTTTAAATAAGAAAATGCCAGGGTTCCCACTGCTGCCGCCCTCTGCCTGTTACAGCTTGCAGGGGCATAGGAAAACGGAACTGTTATTTTTTCTTCCAGCTGCTCTTTAAAAACCGGAACTCCGTCTCCCAAGAATATCACTTCCCGTTCCAGCCGGTTGATACATTCCATCACTTCTTCCAGAGGAACCGCACACTGCTCTTTTATGACACTAAGTTCATATTCCTTTTCTCGTTTTTTAAATTCATAAAGTCCGGTATAGGTCTGGTTTCTTCTGGCATCCATCAGAGGACAGATAACCTTATCCGTTCCATACAGATTATAGGCAAGTCCGTCTACCGTAGGTATGGCGATTAACGGCTTATCCAATGCCTGCCCCAGGCCCTTTGCCGTAGCCGAACCGATACGAAGTCCGGTAAAGGAACCGGGACCTGCCGCCACTGCAATGGCATCGATGGAATGTAAGTCCAAATCTATCATTTCCGTAATTTCCTCTAGCATGGGAAGTAATGTCTGGGAATGTGTTTTCTTATAATTTACTGTGTATTCTGCCACACAGATATTATCCTCTAAAATTGCGACTCCGGCTACCAGACCGGAGCTGTCTAATGCTAAAATTTTCACTTATGGTTTCCTCACATTTTGCTTAAACTTCTTCTATCCTTATTTTACGATAATCAAAGCCTTTTTCCAAATCTTTTTCTATGGTAATCCTGCGGTATTCCTTAGGCAGGATATCTTCAATCAGATTTGCCCACTCTATCAGGGTCACACCGTCTCCATAAAAATAATCCTCGTAACCGATTTCTTCCATCTCTTCCACATCCCCGATTCGGTAGACATCAAAATGATAGAAGGGGATTCTGCCCTCTTCGTAAACCTGCACAATTGTAAAGGTGGGACTGGAAATGGGCTCCGTAATTCCAAGACCTGCGGCTACTCCTTTGGTAAAGGCTGTTTTGCCGACTCCCAAATCACCAATCAGGGTATACACTTCTCCCGGTTTTGCCTCTTTTCCTATTTTTACCCCCAGTTCAAAGGTATCTGCTTCACATAAACTGTCAAAAATCATATATCCTCCGCCATCTAAGCTTTTATTTTCACTTTTCCCACCGGCATATGCGTGCTTATCATTTCTATGACCGCCACTTCTTTTTCTTTCAAGTCCTCACGCGGGAATATGCAGGCATTCACCCGCGACGTATACAAAATAATGCTTTTTCCCGTAGATGTTGCTTTATACATATTCTCCCATTTTTGAAATTCTTTTTCACCATTCTGGGAAATCTCCACGCCGTCCTCCGTCAGGTGATAATGCAGCGGCTCCTTAAATGCAGGAGTCCGAAGCATCTGCTGCCGGCTCTTTAAAAACAGAGACCATGGAAGATAGATAAGAAGCACAATACCTGCTATCAGCCAGATAACATATCCGGTCACAAAAAAGCCCAGTACCATCAGTGCTCCCACTGCGGTTCCCATGACTCCCTGGAAACTACTGTATGTATGATGCAGCATATAATCATATAATACCTTAGAGTTTACTTTTACGTCAAATTCCAATTTCCTTTACCTGCCTTTTTCCTTGCTTTTTATTTTTATCATTATATACCTGTTTTTGCGTTCCGTACAGACTTTTTGTCATAAACCCGTTTCCCTTCGCGTATGATATACTACAAGGAGGAGAAGGTTATGAACAAGAAAGCTAAAATTGTAGTTTTACATATGAAAGAACTGATATATACAGGACTTTTTCTGGTCCTAGGAATTTTATTTGTAGTGATTATTGTCTTAATGTTTTCCGGCAAAGACGCTTCGTCTGATGATGCCGCTTTGTATACTCCCGGTCAATATACTACCACTCTTACCTTTAACGGCAGTGTGGTGGATGTCAGAGTCACCGTAGATGAAACCTCCATTACTGCGATTGATTTAGACCATTTAGAGGAATCTGTTCAGGTAATGTATCCTCTGATGGAGCCGGCATTGGAAGAGCTGTCTGCACAAATCCTTGCCACACAGTCTTTAGACAATATTTCCTATGACAAGGACCGTCAGTACACCTCCATGCTTCTTCTGGATGCCATTGCTTCCAGTCTGAAACAGGCACAGAACCCCGAAAAAGACAGCCAATAAAAAGCCATTTTCAATTCCTTCTTTTATAAAAACACGAGGGTCTTTTTATCCTCGTGTTTTTTTCGTGTTTTAACCTTCCATATTTTCTAACTGTTTCAGCCAGATATCACCTGACGCATCTGAAGGCATCCGCAGGTCTCCTCTTGGTGACAGGCAGACACTTCCGATTTTTGGGCCATCCGGCAGACAGGAGCGTTTAAACTGCTGTGAGAAGAAACGGCGGCAGAAAACCTTTAACCACTTTAAAATTTCTGCTTTTTTATACTGCCCCTCAAAGCTTTCTGTGGCAATGCGGTAGATTTTTTCCGGTTCATACCCGAATCTTAACATATAGTATAAAAAGAAATCATGAAGCTCATAAGGTCCTACCAAATCTTCTGTTTTCTGTGAGATAGTTCCTGCTTTCGGAGGTAACAGTTCGGGACTTACGGGAGTCTCTAAAACATCCCTTAATATCTTACCCAGAGCCTCATCTTCACAGGTAGCTGCACAATAATCCACCAGATACCTGACCAGGGTTTTGGGAACGCCCGCATTCACGCCGTACATGGACATATGGTCTCCATTGTAGGTTGCCCATCCCAAAGCCAGCTCTGACATATCCCCGGTACCGATTACCATGGCATTCTCCCGGTTTGCAATATCCATAAGTACCTGCGTTCTCTCTCTTGCCTGACTGTTCTCGTAGGTCACGTTATGCAGGTTTTTATCCTGCTTAATATCCCGAAAATGCAGCTCTACCGCTTCCTTGATATCTACTTTTTCTAACGTGGTTCCTAATTCTTCTGCCATCCGGCAGGCATTGTCATAGGTTCTGTCCGTGGTTCCAAAACAGGGCATGGTAACACAAAGAATCTGACTTCTTGGAAGCTCAAGCATATCAAAAGCCTTCACCGTAACCAAAAGAGCCAGGGTAGAATCAAGCCCCCCGGAAATACCGATTACGGCCTGGCGGCATCCGGTATGAGCCAGTCTTTTTTTCAGTCCTTTTGCCTGCATCGTCAGCACCTGAGACAGACGTTTCTTTCTTTCTTCCGGATTTTGCGGCACAAAGGGCAGTGTGGAAAATTTTCTGTCCAGAACACATTTTTCCCGCGTCACGTGAAAGGTTACCTTTACATAACCTTCGGCATGATTCTGATAGGTGTTTTTACACATTCGATCATGCTGCAGCCGGAAAATATCCACATCCTGTATCAGAATTTTGTCTTCTTCCCCATTATCATGACCTTCTTTTAAGATTTTTCCGTTTTCTCCGATGATTTTGTGTCCAAAAAATACCAAATCCTGCGTAGATTCCCCTTCTCCGGCACCAGACAAAACCACGCCCGACATGGTGGCCTTGCTGAGAGCCTGCACCATGGTTTTTCGCATTTCTTCTGCCCCGGCCGCTTCTCCCGCGGCATATAGATTTACCAGCATAACAGCTCCTGCCTGTGAAAGCTTCGAAAACGCCAAAAGCGAAGCTTCACCGATGACACAGCCCACAAGCCATTCTTCCATAGTCTCTGCCTGTAACAGCACTTTATTTGTAAAAGGAATCTCATAGCCAAAAGCAGATACCCACTCAGTTTCCCTTTCCGCCGGGGTAAAATACCGCATTCCATCCCGGTCCCCGTAATTTGCAATCTCGGACTGCGGAATCAGTGCAATTACCTTTCCCCGGTTTAGTGCTGCTGACACATTGTATAATTTATGGTTCTTCTTCCAGGGAAGCCCCACAAATATTAGGGCATCCGCCCCTGCCGTTTCTTTTGCGAGCCATTCCAGGGCTTTTTTGCTCTCCTCTATCAGAAGTCTTTGCAGGAATAAATCATTACAGGTAGCTCCCGTAAGACAAAGCTCCGGGAATGCGATAAGCTTTGCCCCACGTTTGACGCACTGGTTTACAAGATTTTTAATTTCCCTGGCATTAAAAAAAGGGTCTGCCACTTTAATATGGGGCGTTGCTGCCGCGATTTTCACAAAGCCATGCTGCATATTCTTTTCCAGCCTTTCTTTTTCATTTCCTTTTTAATTTTTGTCTGTTTTTATGCTTTTCCCAAAACATAAGTCATTTATTTTCAAATTGTTTTTTCGTTATCTCTTTGCTTTTTTTAAGATGTCCTTTAATTCTTCCACATCAAAGGTATAATTGGTATTGCAGAAATGACAGTTCATTTCGATTTCTTTTCCTTCGTCAATCAGCTCCTGCAGCTCCTTCTTTCCAATGCTGATTAAGGCTTTTTCCACCCTTTCCTTGGTACAGTTACAGTAAAATTCTACCGGCATGGTGTCAGTAATTTCCATGTCAAAGCCTTTGAGCAGGATTTCAAGAATCTGTTCCGGGCTGTTTCCTGCTTCAAATAATCTGGTGACAGAATCCACCTCTTTTAAATTTTCTTCCAATTTACTTATGACACTTTCCTCGGCAAAGGGCATCAGCTGAATAATAAAGCCCCCTGCCTGCTTTACCGTATTGGTTTCTTTATCCATCAAAACTCCCAGCCCTACCGAAGAAGGTACCTGCTCGCTGGTAGCAAAATAATAGGTCAGATCTTCTGCAATTTCACTGGTCTGCAAAGCCACCTGTCCTACATAAGGTTCTTTTAAGCCCATATCTTTTATGACGCTTAATACACCAAGACCCACGGCTCCGGCTACATCCAGCTTGCCCTTGCTGTTTGCAGGAAGCAGTACATCCGGTACCTTCGCATAGCCTTTTACTCTTCCCCTGGAATCCGCGGTTACGGTCATCCCCTGCATGGGGCCACTGCCATTTACCTGTAAGGTCAGGATATCGTTTTCTCCCTTTAACATACTGCCCATCATGGTTCCGGCTGTCAACAGTCTTCCCAAAGCTGCCGTTACCACCGGACTGGTGTTATGTGCGGCTCTTGCTGTTTCTGCCACATCCTTTGTTTTTACCGCAAAGGCACGTATCTGTGCATTTGCTGCCATTGCTCTTACTAAATAATCTGCCATATGTTCTCTCCATTTTTCTTCTTTTTTCACACTCTATTTGCCGCTTTCTCTGGCAATACAATATATTCTTTCACTTTTTTCATGCACTTCCCCTAAGGTATCTGCATCCAGTGCAGCCACAAATTCCATTCCGGCCCTCTCTAATGCCTGCTTCATCCGGGGCAAGGAATAGCCTCTCTGATAATGGCTTTCTTCAAATTTGCGAAAAAGATTTTCTTCCTCTTTTACGAAAATCGAAAGCTCATATTCATTGATTTCCTCTTCTTCGTGATAATAATTTTCCCAGATAAAGCTGCAGTCTTCCCGGTTCTCTGCAATTACGGTATCCCCTATAACTTCTTTGTACTTATATACGGTATTGAAATCAAAGATAAAGATGCCCTTCGGGTCAAGATAATTGTTCACAAGACAAAAGGTCTGCACCAGCTCCTCTTCCTCCAAAAGATAGTTCAGGGAATCGCAGACGCTTAAAACGGCACCTACGGTACCATACAGTTCAAATTCCCGCATATCCTGCAAAAGATACAAAATGTCACTGCCGGATTTTTCCCTCTTTTCCATGGCAACAGACAGCATTCCGGGGGAATTATCCACGCCAATCATGTCATAACCTCTTCTGGCAAGAAGCTCCGTCAATGTACCTGTTCCACAGCCCAAATCTAATAAAAGCCCCTTGGGTATCTTATATTTTTCCAGCAGCTCAACCAAAAAATCACACCACTTTTCATAAGGTGTTTCATCCATAAAGACATCATATACTATTGCAAAATCTGAATAAGCTTCCATTTTCCACCTCGCAGATTTGTTTCTTTTTTTTAAAGAATCCGATAAAAGTATACTATAGCTGCCATGAAGTTGCAATGTAGTTTTTTATCAGCATTTCCTCTTTTAGTGTGGTCGTGGTCTGATAATCTTCTGCAAAAATAACCTGCAGCGATTCCCCGCTTTTTCCTTTGTGAAACGAAGATACGGATTTTAATTTATATTGTGTCGTGAAAGATTTTTCCAGCATTTTCTTTGGAATTTTTAAATAAAACCCTCCCTTCTTTTTCCGAATCCATAAAGCCCCAAGATAATGGTATTTCTTCTTTTCTTTCAGGTTATATACCTTAATGATTCCATAATCCTGTGTCCAGGTTATGCAGACTACGTCTAGTAAAAAGATGATACCTCCTATAATTATCCATTTTTGTAATTCCATAAATCTCCTCCTTTGTAAATATTTTTGAGAATACACTTTCCCCTTTCAGGGAAAAAACTGACATGTTATAATCTAAAGGTAAAATTGGAAAGGAATCCGTAACTGTTATGAAAAAATTATATTATGAAGATGTACATATGACAGAATTTGAAGCTGTTGTAACAGAATGTATTTATGAAGAAAAGAAAAAAATCTATCAGGTTGTCTTTTCCCAGACTGCCTTTTTCCCCGAAGAGGGCGGTCAGCCTGCCGATAAGGGAAGTGTTACCTTTCTGCATCCGGAAACAAATAAAAAAACAACCCTTGCCTTACTGGATGCCCATATAAAGAATGATATTATTTATCATTATTTTGGGGAGGAAATCCCTGTTGGTACTTCCATTACCGGAAATGTCGACTGGGAACAGCGATTCGATTTTATGCAGCAGCACAGCGGGGAGCATATTATTTCCGGTCTGGTAAACAGACATTTTGGCTATGATAATGTAGGATTTCATTTAGGATACGAGGAAGTAACCCTGGATTTTAACGGTGTGCTTTCCGCAGCACAGCTTCAGAAAATAGAGCTGGAAGCAAATGAAGCCGTCTGGCAGAATCTTCCCATCAAAATCAGCTATCCCTCTTCTGATGCATTACAGGATTTACAGTATCGCAGTAAGCTGGATTTAAAGGAAAATGTAAGGATTGTGTGCATCCCCGGAGTCGATGTATGTGCCTGCTGTGCACCCCATGCAGACAGTACCGGACAGATTGGTATGATAAAGATTACAAACGTGCAGGCTCACCGGGGCGGTGTGCGGGTCAATATTTTATGCGGTAAAAGGGCACTTTTGGATTATACCCTAAAACAAAACAGTGTATCCGCCATTTCCTCCCTGCTTTCCGTAAAGCCGGAGCTCGTTTTTGACGGGACAAAACGCTTAAAAGAGGATTTTTTAGAGCAAAAGGAAACTATCCACCAGTTACACGCAAGGATTTTAAGGCATCTGGCCAAGACTCTTCCCCTGCCGGAGGAATCCGAAAATGCCCTCCTTTTTGTCTCACCCATGAACGATATTGCCATCCGTAATCTTATCAACGAGCTGGTAACAAAGTATTCCGGTTATGTAGGCGTATTCTGGGGAAACGACACAGAAGGCTACCGCTATATTCTGGGAAGCACCTCTTTGGACTGCCGCATACCTGCTGCCACTTTAAAAGAAAAGTTCTCTGCCAAGGGCGGTGGAAAAGCTAATATGGTACAGGGCACTGTGATTGCCGAAAAAGAAAATATCATCTCTGTTTTAAATTTTTGACAAAAAGAGCTGTTACATTAAGAAAATCAATTTTTGAAAATCAGCATTATATACAAAACACTTTCATTTTACTTGATTCAAAAGTCGTTTTATCTGTATATAATGCTGTTCTTTTTTAGCTTCCTTTTTTAGGTTCTTCTTTTACTCCGTGGCTTCCGGTTTCAGACTTATCCATTTTAAATATCCGTTGATAAACATATCAAGATTCCCATCCATAACCGCATCC
>CAZDAT010000050.1:0-12289 GCA_964503695.1 uncultured Lachnospiraceae bacterium | reverse complement strand
TATTGACATTTTTATTAGCTGGAAAATAAAAAACTCGTACTTGCTTTTTACCTAAAACAATGCTATACTACTACAGTTGTTATAAATCGATGGTCCTCTGTTGCAGAATGCATTAAGAACATCCGGAAGAAAAGGAGAAAAACATGAACGAAATTATCAGAAGCATTGAAGCTGAACAGTTAAAGGCTGATGTAGCAGAATTTGCAGTAGGTGACACTGTAAAAGTTTACGGTAAAATCAAAGAAGGAAATCGCGAAAGAATCCAGGTTTTTGAAGGTATCGTATTAAAAAGACAGGGTGGAAGCAACAGAGAAACTTTCACAGTAAGAAAAATGTCTAATGGTGTCGGAGTAGAAAAGACATGGCCATTACACTCCCCTAACGTAGAGAAAATCGAAGTTGTTAGAAGAGGTAAAGTAAGAAGGGCAAAACTGAACTACTTAAGAGGCAGAGTTGGAAAACGTGCCAAAGTAAAAGAATTAGTAAAATAATTTCGAAAATTCAAAGATTGTTTATGGGGTGTCACAAGAAATGTGACACCCTGTTTCTTTTTTCAAAACTTCGTGATATACTATGAACACTTGGCGAGGTCTTTCCGAGCCTAGTGAGAATGCATACAGAGTATACTATGAACACTTGGCGAGGTTTTTCCGAGCCTAGTGAGAATGCATACAGAGAAAGTGCTATTTAAAGGATTTTACAAATGAGAAGCAGAAAAGGTTTAAGTTTTTCGAGAAAAAGAAGAAACATGAGTGCTCATGTTATCAAAGAGATTATTAGCTGGATAGCGTATCTTGCGGTGGCAGTTTTTTTTGCCTTTGTTTTAGTTTTTTTTATAGGTATGCGTACCGGAGTGATTGGAGTGTCCATGGAAGATACCTTATATAGCGGACAACAGGTGTTGGTAAACCGCCTTTCTTATTTAATATTCAATCCTAAGGAGGGCGATATTATTGTATTTACACCGAATGGAAACAGGAACACTCATTTTTATGTGAAAAGGGTGGTTGCAGTGCCGGGAGATACGGTATGTGTGAGAGACGGCAAACTGTATGTAAATAATACCGTTGTAGATTATGGTTATGATAAGATTATGGATGCCGGAATCGCAGAAGATGAACTGATACTGGATTCGGATGAATATTTTGTTATGGGAGATAACTGCAATAACAGTGAAGACAGCCGTTCCGGCAATATCGGTCCGGTTTCCAAAGACATGATAGAGGGCAGGGCTTGGTTTGCCCTGGGAAATAAAACTGCCTATTCGGGCTTTATTAAGTAAAAAAGGAGAAAATATATGAATTATCAATGGTATCCCGGTCATATGACCAAAGCAAAGCGTATGATGCAGGAGAACATCAAACTTATAGATTTATTGATTGAATTAGTGGATGCAAGAGTTCCTTTCAGCAGCCGTAATCCTGATATTGACAAACTGGGGGCAGGCAAGGGGAGAATGGTTTTATTAAATAAGTCAGACCTTGCAGACCCGAAAGGAAATCAGGCATGGATAGAATATTTTAAAAATCAGAATATCACAGTATTGGAAATTAATTCCAAAACCGGAAGCGGTATGAAATCCATCCAGAATGCAGTGAACGAAGCCTGTAAGGAAAAACGGGAGAGAGACCGGAAGAGGGGAATTTTGAACCGCCCGATTCGTGCCATGGTTGTGGGAATCCCCAATGTTGGAAAATCAACCTTTATTAATTCTTATGCAGGAAAGGCGTGTACCAAAACAGGAAATAAGCCCGGTGTCACCAAGGGAAAACAGTGGATCCGGTTGGGAAAAGGACTGGAGCTTTTAGATACTCCGGGAATTTTGTGGCCAAAATTCGAAGACCAGGAAGTGGGAATGCGTCTTGCTTTTATTGGTTCCATTAATGATGAGATTTTAATCGAGGATGAACTGGCAATGGATCTGATTACTTATTTAAAAGAACGATACCCCCAGGCAATCGAAAAAAGATTTCAGACTGACGAAAATGATACTCCGGCAAAGATACTGGAAAATATCGCGAAAATCAGAGGATGTTTTAAAAAAGGACAGGAAATCGATTATTCCAAGGCGGCATCCATACTGATGGAAGAATTCAGAAGCGGGAAACTGGGAAGAATGACACTGGAATATCCAAAAGGAGACCAACTATGAAGAGTATTTTAAAAGAAATCTTAAGCACCAGTATATATTTATTAATGGTTTTACTGGCAACGTACCTGATTGTACAGTTTGTAGGTCAGAGAACGCAGGTGGTGGGAAGTTCCATGGAAAGTACCCTGAGTGACGGTGATAACTTAATTGTGGATAAGATAACGTATCGGTTCCGAGACCCGGAACGATATGATATTATTGTATTTCCTTTTCAATATGAAAAGAATACATATTATATTAAACGTATTATAGGTCTGCCCGGTGAAACCATCCGTATTGATTCCGAGGGAACCATATATATCAACGGAAATGAACTGACAGAACATTATGGAAGAGAAATTATTAAGGATGCGGGGCGTGCAGGAGAGGAAATTGAACTGGGAGAAGATGAATATTTTGTAATGGGTGACAACCGTAATAACAGTACAGACAGCAGAGACCCCATTGTAGGAAATATTCATAAAAAAGATATTTTGGGAAGGGCATGGCTCAGAATCTGGCCTTTGTATAAGTTTGAACTCTTAAAGCATCAATCATGATACGAAAAAAGCAGGAGACAGACTATGGAAGAAAAAATAAGTATCATCAAAGAAAAATTTGCCGCTGCCGGGACTGCGGAATTAACAAGGCTGGTGGAACTGTATCAAAATGATACAAGAAGCGGTGTTAAAAAAGAAATAGAAAAAGCACTTAAAAAAATAAAAGCCCTGGAAACAGAAAAAGAAAGAATCTACCAGTTGGGAAAATACGAAAGAGAATACAGCAGTTTTTCCTACATTTGCGGAATAGACGAAGTAGGCAGGGGACCCCTGGCAGGTCCGGTAGTGGCAGGTGCTGTCATATTGCCGAAGGAATGCGATATTTTATATATTAATGATTCGAAAAAGTTATCCGAAAAAAAACGGGAAGAATTATATGATGTGATTATGGAAAAAGCAGTCGCTGTCGGGCTCGGATATTCTTCTCCTGAAAGGATTGATGAAATAAATATTTTGCAGGCAACGTATGAAGCCATGCGGGAAGCTATTAAAAAACTGGAGATTGTACCCGATATATTATTAAACGATGCAGTTACCATTCCAAAGGTAGATATCAGACAGGTACCGATTATCAAGGGGGATGCCAAAAGTATCTCTATCGGAGCCGCCAGTATCGTGGCAAAGGTTACCAGAGACAGGTTAATGACGGAATATGACAAGGTTTTCCCGGAATATGGTTTTGCATCCAATAAAGGATATGGTTCCGGTGCCCATATAGAAGCCATAAAAAAATACGGGCCATCACCGATACATAGAAAAACCTTTATAAAAAATTTTTCATCAGAAAGAATTGGTTAAAGAACGATTTTAAGGCATCCCTGTAAGACCGGGGAATGAAAGGTTACATGGAGGACAGATATGGCAATTGATTTATTAAATTCTTTTTTAAAAAGAGAAACCAATATTTCTTCAAATTCTAAGAATACATCTGTGTCAAGCAGCCAGAACCTGCCCCAGAATTTACAAGTGATGCGTGCCGTCAGAAGTCTTCAGGCAGGACAGACAATCAGAGGAGAGATTCTGTCCGTAAATGGAGAAGAGGTTCAGCTTGCGATTTTAAAAGACGTGGTGATTGAAGCAAGGCTGGAACAGAGTATGAATCTGACCTGCGGAACAACCATGCCGTTTCAGGTAAAAGCAAATCATGGAAACAGTCTATCTTTAGTTCCCCTGTTTACCAATACAACTGCGGACCCCAATGTTCTGAAAGCATTGGAAATGGCGAAGATTCCCATAAATGAAAGAAGTATGGAAATGGTGCAGACACTGATGGAAAAGGGAATGCCGATAGATAAGCATTCGTTAAGTGAAATATATCGTGATGTGACCGGATTTAAAGAGGCAGGGGTAAAAGATATTATTTCCCTGCATCAGATGAAAATCCCTGTTACACAGGAGAATCTGGAACAATTGTCTTTATATGAAAATAATCGTCATTATATCACCGATACCTTTGAAGAAATGGGAAAAGCATTTTCCGGTCAGATTGAAAACTGGATGAAAGAGGGAAAGGAACAGGAAATAAAGAATCTTTTACAGGATTTGCAAAAACTGTTTTCAGAGGGAAAAGAGGAAGGCACTGTGACTTTTTTTTCAGAAGGCTTCAGGGAAAAAGTACAGGGTGGGGACAGCTTAAAAGAGTCTGTCATGACAGAGGATAAAGGAATACAACAGGAAACCGCCCCGGAGACTATAACAGAGGAAGAGGACACGAAGCCTGTTTTTAACCATTTGAAAGAAGACCTTTTGAAAGACCCGGAAAAAGAAAATCCGGAGATTGCAGGTAAGAAGCTTAGTTTAAAGACAAATGAAAACTGGGATGTTTTGTTAAAGGAAACAGGAAAAGAAAAGAATATTGGCAAATTTACAAAATTATTCGAAAAAGTCTGGAAAGAAGAAGCTGGAAACCAGTGGCTGATGGAACCGGAAGCTTTATTAAAAAAGAAAGAAGTAAAGGAATATTACAGCCGGCTGAACCACCAGATGAAGCAATTGGAAAAGATTGCGGAGAATCATACCGGAACGGAAAGTGCGGTCAGTAAGGTTACCCATAATACAGTTTCCAATCTGGAGTTTATGAACCAGCTGAACCATATGCATGCCTATATCCAGCTTCCTTTAAAAATGGCAAACCAGAACGCCCATGGCGAGTTGTATGTATTTACCAATAAACGTAACATGACTAAGCAGGAAGGCAAAGTATCCGCCCTGCTGCATCTGGATATGGAATCGTTAGGAAAGCTGGATGTATATGTTGCTTTGGAGGAAAAGAAAGTAACAACGAATTTTTATCTGGAAAAAGAAGAATATCTGGATTTTCTGGAAGAACACATGGAGCTTTTGACCGACAGGTTAAATAACAGGGGATATGAATGTACGGCAAAAGCTGCGTTACAAAATCACGCAGAAGAGCCCTTGATGAAGCTTATGGAAAAGCAGACAGGACAGCAGCTTGTACTGTCAACGCAGGCGTTTGACGTGCGTGCATAATTAAGAATAAAAACAGGGACTGTAACCGGAGAATATTAGGATGGATAAACAGGAAACAAAGCCGAAACAGGCGATTGCCTTGGAATACGACCCGAATGATGATGCACCGAAAGTAATTGCATCCGGCAGGGGGATTCTGGCAGAGCGGATTATTGAAAAAGCAAAAGAAGCGGATGTACCGATTCATCAGGATTCAAAACTGGCAGACACGTTATCAAGATTGGAAATTGGGGAAATGATACCACCGGAATTATATGAAGTGGTAGCGGAGATACTTGTTTTTGTGGATGCCATGGACAAAATTAAGAGTAAAATGTAAACAGGAGAGAAGCTGGGAAGGAAGAAAATGAACAAAAGAAAAACCGGAACAGCTTATGAGCAAACAGCACAGGAGTATTTAAAGAAACAGGGAATCTGTATACTGGAAAAAAATTACCGGATTGCACAGGGGGAAATAGACCTTGTGGGTCTGGATAAGGATACCCTTGTGTTCATAGAGGTAAAATATAGAAAAAACGCTTCCTATGGATTTCCATGGGAAGCGATTTCTGCAAAAAAGAAAAGAAAAATTTCTTATGTGGCAAGGCAATTTTGCTATCATAAAAATTGGAGAAGGCAGGTACGGTTTGATGTGATTTGTATTTGCGGGGAGGAAATCAACTGGTTTAAGGATGCTTTTTCTTATGTGGGAAATGAATAAATTAATGAAATCTTAATAATTGTGTTAGCTTTCTCTTAAGGAAGGGGATTTAAAATAAAATCTAAGAAAGAGGGGGATATAAATTGATGTATACCGTTTTAGTATGTGATGATGAGAAAGAAATTGTGGATGCCATTGAAATCTATCTTCTGCAGGAAGGTTATCAGGTGTTAAAAGCCTATGATGGAGAACAGGCCATTGCAATCTTAAAAAATCAGGAGGTCCATCTTCTGATTATGGATATTATGATGCCGAAGCTGGATGGCATCCGGGCGACCATGAAAATCAGGGAAAATTACAGTATTCCCATTATTTTCCTTTCTGCCAAATCCCAGGATGCGGATAAGATTCTGGGACTGAACATCGGAGCCGATGATTATATTACAAAGCCCTTCAATCCGCTGGAGCTTACGGCAAGGGTAAAATCCCAGTTAAGAAGATATACAAAGCTGGGGAATCTGCCAAAGGAAAATCCTCTTATTTATAAAACAGGAGGACTGGTAATTGATGACGAAAGAAAAGAAGTCAGTGTTGATGGAGAAATGGTTCGTCTGACACCGATTGAATATAATATTTTACTGCTTCTTATTAAGAATCAGGGAAGGGTATTCTCCATTGAACAGATATATGAATATATCTGGGAAGAAGAAGCCATCGGGGCAGATAATACGGTGGCAGTACATATCCGGCATATCCGTGAAAAAATAGAAATTAACCCCAAAGAACCCAAATATTTGAAAGTGGTATGGGGTGTTGGCTATAAAATTGAAAAACGGGAAAAATAAAAATTATTTTAAACAAAGCAGAATGAACACGAAAAAAGGGAAAAATGGGGGAAGGTTATGAAAAAAAAGGTACTGACAAATAAAAAGAGAGAGGTTCTTTTGTTTTTGGAGAGAATACTGGCTGTATTTTTTGCCGTTTGTGTGACGTTAATCTTTGTCAATTCTTTTTTTAATATATCAACCTCTTATGGAACTACTTACCACTATATGGTATCATTTCTGGACCAGAAGCAGGACTTTGAAGACCGGGAGATATTTCATTCCTTATTAAATGGAAATATGGAGCAGATTACCAGATATGTGGTTATCCGTCACCAGATGGAAACCAACGGTGTATATGATGCCAATAAAAAGGTGGGGATTACCCAATATGCCAACCGGAGTAAAGGTGATGGCGAAGGACAGCCGGAGGCGGAGTATTATCTGGATGATTTAATTACCTGGGGAAACTATGGGTTTACCTATAAAACTGTGGAAGGAACCTGGGAAGAGCTGAATGCCTTGTTTAAAAAAAATAAGCAGGAGACTTCTCTGGAGACGAAGGAAGAGATGGAAGAGCCGCTGCAAGAAGAGATTGTGGAGGAACAGAAATCAGAAGATGATGAGAAATACACCATGCAGATTCTTACGGCAAGATATAAGACCACTGACGGAAAAGATTTGATGCAATGTGCATCCAATGTAGAAGAGTATGAAATCTTAAAAAAGAATCTGGAAGAAACTGCCAAAAGTCTTTTCTCTAATTATACAGAATATGCAGCCATGCAGAAACAGTATAGTGCCCAGAATACCAATATAGGATATTGCTATCAGATTGCTTCTGAAAAAGGACTACAGTATTATACCAACTCCGATTTGCAGTTTCAGGGAATGAACACGGATGATATTACGGCACTGGTGAAAGAACAGGGAGGAAGATTTATCTATTTTAACCCGGATAAAGTACAGATAACGACCAATACGGATATTCTGGCAAAAGAAATGCGGAGTATGTTAAAAGAACATGAATATACCTTTGGGGATGATACCAGGGTATGGATATGGGTAGATACTGATTATCCCGCAAAAGACAGCCTTCAGGTAGTAAAAAATGAAGTAGATGCATTTTACCCCTACTTTCTTACCCTGTTTGGCTGTGCGGTTGTAACCTTAAGTCTGGGGCTTCTTATTATGGTTTATCTTACCTTTAAAGAAGGGCGTAAGATGGAGGAAAAGGAGAAGCTTGCATATGTTCTTTACAAACAGGATAAAATTCCTGTGGAAATCTGGACTATTTTAGTTGTTCTGGGAGATGCCCTGCTGATACGGTATGCATGGCAGATGCTGGTGGGATATAAGAACGGCACCATAAATTATGTGCCTGTGGTACTGGGAATGATAGCATTTATTATGAATGAAATCACCATCCGGTATTTCTTTTCCATGGTGCGGAGAATCAAGGCAAAAATGGTATGGAAATCTACGTTAATATATAAAATGATAAAAGGAACTTACCATTTATTGATACAGGCAATATATCATGGAAATCTGGTATCCAGAATCTGGATTCCGTATCTGATTTATCTGATGGTAAATCTGATTCTGGTTCTGCTTGGTGTGGGTGGTGTTATCGGTGCTTTTTTACTCGATATGCTGGCAGGCATTTATCTTTACCGGGAAAGTAAACAGAGAGAAGAAATCATTAAAGGAATGGAAAGTATTAAAAACGGAGATTCCGGTTATCAGATAGATACAACGCAGCTGCATGGAGAGAATTTAAGGCTTGCAGAATCCGTAAACAGCATTGGAATGGGAATCCGCAATGCCGTAGAAATCAGTATGAAGGATGAAAAGCTGAAAACGGATTTGATTACCAATGTATCGCATGATATCAGAACTCCTCTGACATCCATTATTACTTATGTGGATTTATTAAAGAGGGAAAAATTCAGTGAAGAACGAATCAAAGGATATATTGATATTCTGGATTTTAAATCCCAGAGACTGAAACAACTGATTGATGACTTGGTAGAGGCATCCAAAATATCCTCCGGCAATATCAGCATCCAGATGGAAACCATAAATTTTGTGGAACTGGTGAAACAGGCAATTGGGGAGTTTGGAGAAAAATTCGAGAACGGAAATCTCCAGATAGTTACAAAATTACCGGATTCGCCAATGTTCATTGAAGCAGACAGCGGACAATTATGGCGGGTTATGGAAAATTTGTTTGAAAATGTAACCAAATATGCAATGCATGGCACCAGGGTATATGTTGAAATGGAAGAAGAAACAGATGGAAGGTATAAGAAATATGTCTTTTTTGTAAAAAATATTTCAGCCAGATATCTGGAGGTAGAAGCCAGTGACCTGACGGAACGATTTATCCGCGGGGATAAATCAAGACAGACAGAGGGAAGCGGGCTGGGATTGTCCATTGCCAAAAATCTGATTGAAGCACAGGCAGGAACTTTTGAAATACAGGTAGACGGCGATTTATTCAAGGCAGTGATTACCTTTCGGGCAGTAGAAGGTGCATAAAAAATACAAACGGCATTCTGTAAAAGATAGCTTCAAATGAAAGAAAAAGCTTTTGTTTTACAGAATGCTGTTTGTTTTTTAGTTTTGGAGAAGATTTTACTTTTAATCAATGTCCATGGATAAACGTTTGTTGTAACTATCCAGTATTTTATGAATTTTTTCTGTGGGTGGTTCTACGTTTGCCGTAGATACGTCATGATTCATAAAATCAATGATGGAAGCAATATATTTACTCATGTTTGCCTGAACGTAATAGGGGCGTTCATAAATTTCCGGCGGAAGATAGTTTAAGTTTGTGGTAATAACCTTTTCAAAATACCCATTTTCATAAGCTTCATCAAATGCTTTTAAACCATTGGTAAATAATCCAAAGGTACAGCAGATAAAGACGCGGTTTGCATGCATTTCTTTTAACTGCTTTGCGGTATCAATCATACTTTCCCCGGAAGAAATCATATCATCTAAGATAATAACGTCTTTTCCTTCCAGACTGTCTCCTAAAAATTCATGTGCAACAATCGGGTTTTTCCCATTTAAGACCGTGGTATAATCACGACGATTATAGAACATACCGGTATTGACACCCAGGACATTTGCAAAATAAATGGTTCTGTTTAAAGCTCCCTCATCCGGGCTGATAACTACTAAATGGTCCTTGTCGATGATTAAATCTTTTTCCACATCTAACAGGGCACGAATAAAACGGAAAGGTGTGATATAGTTATCAAAACCTTTTAAGGGTATCGCATTGGCAACACGGGGGTCATGGGCATCAAAGGTGATAAAGTTATCAATTCCCATATTGTAAAGCTCTTCCAGCATAAAAGCACAGTCCAGAGATTCTCTTGTGGAACGTTTGTGCTGTCTGCCCTCGTATAAAAACGGCATGATTACATTAATCCGGTGTGCTTTGCCTGTGGCAGCGGCAATGATACGTTTTAAGTCCTGATAATGGTCGTCAGGGGATTTGTGATTCGTGTAGCCGTTTACCGTATAAGTAAGGCTGTGGTTACTGACATCAACCAGAATAAATAAATCTTTACCGCGTACGGATTCTTTAAAGATACCTTTGCCTTCTCCGGTACCAAAACGCGGACACTGGGCATTTACAAGATAAGAATCCTCCACATATCCCTGAAATCCGGTTTCTTTCCTAAAATTATTGTTAATATTTTTTCTGAAATCTACTAAATAACTATTAATTTCTTCGCCAATGGTTTTGGCAGAGTCCATAACTACCAGTTTAAGCGGAGCTACGGGTAATGCATTTTCTAATGAATGTAAGTTTGGCATTTCATCCTCCAGACGATATATTTGTATGAACCAATGAATAGAATAAACTGTCGAAATATGTTTTATTCTTATTATAATATAATGGTCGAGGGTTTTAGTGTCAAGTTTAAGGTGACAGAAATTGGTTTATCGGTTAAAATTATAAATAACAGAAAGTAAAATCAGGATGGAGAGTTTATATGAAAAAGAAAAATCATATTATAAATAAGGTATTGGAAGGAAGTATTGCCCAGGAACTGGAGATTGAACCGGGGGATGAGCTTGTTTCTATTAATGACCAGAAAATAGAAGATATATTTGATTACCAGTATTATGTGGAAGATGAATATATCGAGGTGTTAATCCGAAAGCCGGACGGTGAGGAATGGCTGTTGGAGATTGACAAAGACCCGGATGAAGATTTGGGAATTGAGTTTGAAAACGGACTTATGGATGATTATCGTTCCTGCCATAACAAATGTATTTTCTGCTTTATTGACCAGATGCCGGAGGGAATGCGGGAATCTTTATATTTTAAGGATGATGATTCAAGGCTTTCTTTTTTGCAGGGAAATTATATCACCCTGACCAATATGTCAGATTATGATGTGGAGAGAATCATTAAATATAATCTGGCTCCCATCAATATCTCTTTTCAGACAACCAATCCCGAGCTTCGCTGTAAAATGTTAAATAACCGTTTTGCAGGACAGGCATTGGAAAAGGTGAAGAGATTTTATGAAGCAGGAATCTCCATGAACGGACAGATTGTGCTGTGTAAGGATGTCAATGATGGGGAAGAACTGGAAAGAAGCATTCGGGATTTATATGAGTATCTTCCTTATCTTGAAAGTGTATCGGTAGTTCCGGTGGGATTGTCAAAATTCAGGGAGGGCTTATATCCTTTAGAGCCTTTTACAAAACAGGACGCCTTAAAGGTTCTTGATACCATCCACAGATGGCAGAAAAAAGCATATGAAGAATACAAGCTTCATTTTATTCATGCCAGTGACGAATGGTATCTGCTGGCAGAGGAAGAACTGCCAAAAGAAGAAAATTATGATGGATATTTACAGTTAGAAAATGGAGTCGGAATGCTGCGTCTTTTTATGGATGAGTTTGAAGACGGACTTTTACAGTTTCTGAATGACTTACGGGGAAAGAAAGCGGTGCATGAAGAAGAAATTTCCGTATTTACAGGAAAATTAAGTTATCCCTGTATTAAAAGTGTGTCCGAAAAATTAGAGAAAGCAGTGGAGGGACTTAAGATTCACGTATATGCCATCCGCAATGATTTCTTTGGAGAAAATATTACCGTAAGCGGTCTGCTTACCGGAACAGATATGATGGCACAGGGAAAAGAGTTAAACCTGGGTGAAAGACTGCTTCTTCCGGAAAATGTATTTAGAAGCGGTGAACAGGTTTTACTGGATGATTATACCCTGGATGACTTGAAAAAATCTTTACAAGTTCCCATTGATATTGTAAAATCAAGCGGATATGACTATATTAAAACTGTATTGAATATAAAGTAATCAGATGTTTGTAGGATAAGAAAAACGGAGGGAAAAATGGCAGATAGAAAACGGAAACCCATAGTTGCGGTGGTGGGAAGACCAAACGTGGGAAAATCTACACTTTTTAATGCACTGGCAGGGGAGAAAATTGCAATCGTAAAAGATACTCCCGGAATTACCAGAGACAGAATTTATGCAGATATCAACTGGCTGGACATAAGCTTTACCCTGATTGATACCGGAGGAATCGAACCGGACAGCAAAGATATCATTCTTTCACAGATGAGGGAGCAGGCAGAAATTGCCATGGAAAC
>CAZDAT010000049.1:0-12376 GCA_964503695.1 uncultured Lachnospiraceae bacterium | reverse complement strand
GGATCCTTTTTTTCTAGTTTTCTAGGTTAAAAAAACATCTATTCTAATTTAATATACGATAAAACTTAAGGTAAGTTACGTAGAAAATTTAAAATAAAAAATTCATTTTTAATGCTTAGATTGTATACATCTTAAGGTGGGAAGTCAAGTTTACAGTGGCGGGAAATGTCAAATTTAATAAAAAAATAAGAAAATGGTTGCTATTTCGTCTCTGTATTGTTATAATACGAAAAGATGCATCGGATAGTCCGTACAGGGAGGAGGCTAAGCCGTACATCACATATTCTAATTAAAAAAAAGATATCTAAATCAAATAAGGTTGTTATGACAACTGTCTAAGCATGATTAGTTTATAGCACATAATCATGTAAAGTCTTACAAGTTTCCATTACTTGTTCGAAATAGTTATCCTTAAGAAAAGTTAGTACAATTCAAAATTATTTTAAATTTAGGTACAAGTTCGATGCATTTTTTCTCTTCGCATTCCCTATTTAGTCTGCTGAATTTAGTATGGACAAAAACTAAAAAATTACACGATAAATTTACTGAAAACATTATTTCAAATTAATATATCACCATGCGGTTTATCTTGAATTAATAGGTTCAGAAAATGAGAAAGGATAAGGTTATGAATGAATATCGTAAGGAAGTTTTAAGAAGGTTACAAAGAGTTTCGGAAGAAGGTGTATTGTTATATAAAGAAGAAAAACTGGCATCGCCTGCGGACATTGCAAAAGTTTCGGGTGTGAGAGAGGATGCTTTTTATAATCTGGAATTTATTGTAAAAGACGAAACCGGAAAAGTAAGGGAAATGTGGTTCGGCAATGACAAAAAAGATATGGCAGATAAGTGCCGGAGAAAATAAAATGAGGAATCCCAAAAACCTGTTGTGTTTCCTGAAAAAGGAATCGTTTTTTGTCAAAATAGGTAATGACTAGGAAGAAATAGTTTGCTATAATTAGGGGCAATGAAAACAATGCCGGAAATGGTAAATCGACAGAAGCTACAAAGGAGGCAGTATGGCAAAAAAGAAGCATAATAAACCAAATAAATTCCTTCCCGTGCTGGTGGCAGTTGCCCTGATTATAGTGATAGGTGGAAGTGCATTAGGAAGCCTGTTCTTAAAGAAATATTCCTATTCAGAGGAACAGATGGACTTAGGGAAATATTATGGACTCACCAAAGAGGATGAGGTTGCAATCGTACTTGGAAATGAATATATTGAAACAAAAGCAAAACTGTATCAGGGAATCTGTTACCTGGATTTTGATGCAGTGCAGAGTTTGTTAAATGATAGATTTTATCATGATGTTACGGAAGGGTTATTGTTATATACAACCCCTACGGACATTATAAGAACTGTGATAGGCAGTAAAGATTATATGGCAGGAGAAGAGAAAATAGAAACTGCGTATATTCCGGCTTTTTATGAAGGAGATGTTTTATACGTTGCCCTGGATTATGTCAGAAATTATACCGGCTTTTCCTATGAGGTATATACCGGACCGAACCGGATGCAGCTTTTCACAAAGCAGGAAGAGGAAACCAGTGCAGTCGTAAAAAAAGATACCGCGATTCGCTACCGGGGCGGTGTAAAAGCAGAAATACTGCGTATGGTCACAAAGGGCGAGAGTGTGACCGTTTTGGAAAAAATGGATAACTGGAGTAAGGTAAAAACCTGTGATGCGTTTATCGGATATGTACCGAATAAGGTATTAAAGGATGAAAAAACCGAAATTTCTTCTGTAGAATTTAATTATACAGAACCGGAATATACCTCTCTTACAAGAGATTACAAGATAAACCTGGGCTGGCATCAGGTAATGAGTGAGGCGGCAAATGATACCTTAGGCAGTGTGGTAAAGGAAAACAGCGAATTAAATGTGATTTCACCTACATGGTTTTCCTTAAAGAGTACCGATGGGGATATCCGGAGTATTGCCACGCAGGGGTATGTGGACAAAGCCCACAATATGGGGCTGGAGGTATGGGCTTTAGTGGATAATTTTGATAAGGATGTAAGCACCTTTGAGACATTGTCGAAAACCACCTCCAGAACGAATCTTATCCGCAATCTCATGAATCAGGTTTTAACCTATGGGATAGATGGGATTAATGTAGACTTTGAAGATGTAAGCTACGATGCGGGAGAACCTTTTGTACAGTTTCTTAGGGAATTATCCATTGCTTGTCGTAAGGAAGGAATTGTCCTTTCTGTTGATAATTATGTACCAAGGGAATCTACCTGGCATTATAACCGCAAAGAACAGGGAATTGTAGCTGATTATGTGATTATCATGGGATATGATGAACACTGGGGCGGCGGTGGAGTTGCCGGAAGTGTGGCTTCCCTCGGGTTTGTGGAAGAGGGAATTGTTAAGACACTGGAGGATGTTCCTGCAAATAAGGTGATTAATGCCCTGCCCTTTTACACAAGGGTATGGAAAACCAGTGGTGATAGTGTGACCAGTGAGGCACTGGATATGGAGACGGCACAGGATTTTATTAAGAATAATAATATCACCATGACATGGCAGGACACGGAAGGTCAGAATTATGGTGAAATTCAAAAAGGAAATACCCTGTACCAGATATGGATGGAGGATAAAGATTCCATTGAAGCCAAGCTGGCGGTTATGAGAAAGTATAGTATCGGCGGTGTGGCGGCATGGAAGCTGGGATATGAAACCCCGGATATCTGGGATATGATAAGTGTCTATCTTCATTCATAGACTAAATAAAAAATAAACAGCATTCTGTATGGGTAAAACGGCTTCTCATTGAAAAAGCTTATTTGTACGGAATGCTGTTTTGTTTCATGCTTTACATAAATTTCTGTGGGGAAGAGCTGTCGTTAAGAAACTGTATAATTCCAAGATGGAGTGCCCATGCCATTTTACGCTGATAGGCACTGTTTTGTAAAAGCACTTCCTCTTCGGGATTGGAAAGAAAGCCGCATTCTGCGATTACCGTAGGAACAGGAGAGTGTTTTAAAAGGTAGTAATCGCTGTTTTCTTTTATTTCCCTGATTTTGGTCTGTTTTGTGGAGGTAATAATCTGCTCCTGAAGCAGGGAGGCAAGAAGAAGACTTTGCTTGGAGCCTGCATAGTAAAAACACTGGGCACCATAGACTTTGGGGTCGGTGTAACTGTTCTGGTGAATGCTGATTACCAAATCTGCTTGGCTATCGGTTATAAGACGGATTCTGTTTTTCATATCAGAAAGTTTAAAATGGGAGGCATCCGAGGACAAATCCTTATCTTCTTCCCTTGTCAAAATGACTCTGATATCCTGTGATTCTAATAACTCTTTTAAGAAAAGTGCTATCTGCAGGTTGATGTCTTTTTCCAAGGTTTCGCGATAGCCTATTTTACCGGGGTCAGCACCGCCATGTCCGGCATCAATGACCACAACGAAGGGCTGTTTGCCGGAAGCAGTCGCGGCAGTGGTTTCTAGTGCCTTTTTCCAAGGCAGAAAAAAGGCGGTATTGCTTTTCGGCAGCAGAAGTGCAAGTGCCGAAAGGGATACAGACAGAAATAAAATGAGAAAAAAGAACAGATGTAATTTTTCTTTATGCATAAATCCGCAATTCTTAAACGAAGTTTTTATATCTATATGAAAGAAGGGCGAAAAGTATGCGGAAGCGAGGAAGATGGTTCACCCGGTGCTTAATCATGTACAGATTTCCTGCTTTCTTATTTTTATATCCTGTCTTTCGTTTGCCGGGCGAAGTTTTTATTGCCAAAAATGCAGGAGAATGTTATACTACAGCACAGATATATAGACACTTATATAAATTCATGATTGGATGAATGTTTCTACAAACTACCGTAATAGTTTTGCTATAAGTTTTTGACAGCAAAGCCATTACGGTATTTTTTGTAAGAGAAAAAGAGAAGGGGGAATTTAATATCATGGAAAATGTAAAAGAAAACCGGATTTTAGAAGAAGAAAAGATTTCAAAATTATTACTGAAGTTTTCAGTACCATGTGTCATGGGGCTTTTGATCAGTGCATTGTATAACATTGTCGACCAGATTTTTATCGGAAACAGTGAGCTTGGCTATCTTGGAAATGCCGCAACCGGAGTGTCCTTTCCGGTCATCTGTATTGCAAACGCGTTTGCATGGTGTGTCGGAGACGGGGCGGCTTCTTATTTAAGCATTTGTTCCGGAAGAAAGGATACGGACAGTGCCCATAAATGTATCGGAACAGGGATTACGGTGACGTTTCTCATCAGTATGGTATTAATGGTAATCTGTGAGCTGACGGCGACACCGCTGATGAGCTTATTTGGTGCGTCTGAGCAGACACTGGAGCTTGCAGTAACCTATTTTAGAATCATTGCTGCATTTTTCCCATTTTACTTATTGTTAAATGTCATGAACAGTATGATTCGTGCAGATGGAAGTCCGGCATTTGCCATGACGGCAATGGTGACAGGTGCCATTCTGAATGTCATTCTGGACCCGGTATTCATTTTTGTACTGAAATGGGGAATTGCAGGTGCAGCATGGGCGACAGCCATCGGACAGGTGGCATCCTTTGCCATCTGTGCCGTTTATTTTTTCAAACCAAAGAGCTTCCGGCTGACGAAAAAAAGCTTTCTTCCCAACCGCCCGATTCTTGGAACCATGATTAGTCTCGGTGCGGCAACCTTTGTAACACAGATTTCCATTGTAACCGTATCCTTAGTGTGCAATATGACACTGGCACAATACGGGGCAATTTCAAAGTATGGTCCTGACATTCCGATTTCCGTATTCAGTATTCAGACCAAGGTGTATACCATTGTCCTGAACATTGTGACAGGAATCGTGCTCGGCGGACAACCGATTCTTGGATATAATTATGGTGCCAAGAAAATGGACCGGGTTCGGGAAACCTACCGGATGATTTTGAAGGCAGCCCTGGTTACAGGTATCAGTGCAACTATTATTTTCCAGTTCTGGCCTGAGGCTGTTATCGGAATTTTTGGTTCCGGTGATGCCCTGTACCAGGAATTTGCAGTGAAAACCTTCCGGATTTATCTGTCCTTGATGACAGTGACCTGTCTGGTAAAAATGACGGCAGTCTTTTTCCAGTCCATCGGAAAATCAACCTATGCTGTGGTTTCTTCCGTTGTCCGTGATATTCTCTGCTTTACACCCCTGGCTTTGCTTCTTCCTAAAATACTGGAAAAAACAGAGGCGGGAACAGGAATTAACGGTGTCCTGTATGCGGCACCGATTTCAGATATTGTTGCCGCTGTGGTAATTCTTGTGCTGACGGTATCTTTTTTCCGTACGTTACAGAAAGATACTGACGTAAATGAACGGGAAGAGGCTGCAATTAAGTCATCACAAAGAGGTCTGATAATTACCATTGCAAGAGAACATGGAACAGCGGGAAAACAGATTGGAAAAATGGTGGCAGAACAATTAGGAATCCCGTTTTACTATAAAGAAATGACTGCACTGGCAGCCAGGGAAAGCGGATTGAGCAAAGAATTTCTTTCTGATTTAAATGACAA
Organism: uncultured Lachnospiraceae bacterium; assembly: GCA_964503695.1. Classification (GTDB taxonomy): domain Bacteria; phylum Bacillota; class Clostridia; order Lachnospirales; family Lachnospiraceae; genus SFDP01. Next base: position 6,864 of record CAZDAT010000049.1, on the reverse strand, counting down.
TGCACCGGATATGCTTCATGATTTGTATCTGAGTACCAATGTGGTACAGCAGGCAGTGATTGCACAGGAAAAGATTATACGTGAGATTGCAGACCATGGTGCCTGCGTAATTGTGGGAAGGGCGGCAGATTACGTTCTGCGGGATTATGATAATGTCTTAAGCATCTTTATCCATGCACCGAAGGAATACCGGGTGAACAACATCATGGAAATGTATGGAGATACGCAGGCAAGGGCGGTATACCATACCAAGCACTCGGATGATGCAAGGGCGGCTTATTACCGTAGTATTTCAGGAAGGAACTGGCGGGATATGCACAATTATGATATCAGTATAGATGCATCCAGGGGGCGTAGTACCTGTGCGGATTTAATCTGTGCACTTTATGAAAAAGAAAATGCAAAAAAGAATTAGTGCAAAATCGGAAAAAAGGATTATAATGTCTTTGAACATATTTAACGTTAAAAGGAGAAAACAAAATTGAAGTGGACAAGGATTCAGATAAAAACAATTACCGATGCAGAGGATATCATTATCAGCTCCTTATATGATATCGGACTGGAGGGAGCACAGATTGAAGATAAGATTCCCCTCACACCTCTGGAAAAAGAGCAGATGTTTGTAGACATCATGCCACAGGAAGAAAGCGATGACGGAATTGCCTATCTTAGCTTTTTTGTGGAACAGGATGCTGACACAAATATAGAAAAACTGGTGGAAGAGGTAAGGGAAGAGCTGGAAGACTTACGGCAGTTTTGCGAAATCGGGGAAGGAAGCATTACCATTTCCGAAACAGAAGATTTGGACTGGATTAATAACTGGAAACAGTTCTTTCATCAGTTCTACATTGATGATATCTTAGTGGTGCCTTCATGGGAAGAAATCAAAGAAGAAGATAAAGACAGAATGATACTTCATATTGACCCGGGAACGGCATTTGGAACCGGAATGCACGAGACAACACAGTTGTGCATCCGCCAGCTTCGTAAATATATTACTCCCGAAACCGTGCTTCTGGATGTAGGAACGGGAAGCGGGATTTTAGCCATTCTTTCCCTGATGTTTGGTGCCAAAAAGGCAGTGGGAACGGACCTTGACCCCTGTGCCGTGGAAGCCGTAAGGGAAAACAGTGAAGTAAATGGCATTGACCCGGAAAAATTTACCATGATGATTGGTAATATTATTACGGACAAAGAAGTACAGGATAAAGCAGGTTATGAATGCTATGACATTGTGGTGGCAAATATACTGGCAGATGTATTGGTGCCCTTGACCCCTGTCATTGTAAACCAGATGAAAAAAGGCGGAATTTATATTACCTCCGGTATTATTGATGATAAGGAAGAAACGGTAGTGGAAGCAGTAAGAAAAGCTGGTCTTGAGGTTTTGGAGGTTACCTATCAGGGTGAATGGGTCAGCGTAACTGCAAGAAAGAATTAGGAAAAGGCATGTATCAGTTTTTTGTAGAACCTTCCCAGATTCAGGGGAAAAGAATCGTAATTACGGGAAAAGACGTGAATCATATAAAAAATGTGCTCCGTATGCAGCCGGGAGAAGAGCTTGCCGTAAGTAACGGAGAAGATGGAAAAGAGTACCGCTGCGGCATCGAAGAAATCCGGGAAGATGAGATTATATGCTCCCTCAGGTTTGTCAGGGAAGACGGCGTGGAGCTGGCTTCTAAAATTTACCTGTTCCAGGGACTCCCCAAAGCAGATAAAATGGAGCTTATCATACAAAAGTCAGTGGAGCTGGGGGTTTATGAGATTATTCCGGTAGCCACCAGAAGGGCAGTGGTAAAGCTGGATGAGAAAAAGGCGAAACAAAAAATCTCCCGCTGGCAGACCATCAGCGAGACAGCGGCAAAACAAAGCAAAAGAAGAATTGTGCCCCGCATCACCCCTGTCATGAGCTTTAAAGAAGCTGTTACCTATGCAAAGGATATACAGGTGAAGCTGATTCCTTATGAACTGGCAGAAGGCATGGAACAGACAAAAGAGCTTATCTCCGGTCTGAAGCCTGGACAGGATATTGCCGTTTTTATCGGTCCGGAAGGCGGTTTTGATGAAACAGAGATTGCATTTGCCAGGGAGTGTGGAATCCGGCCGGTCACTCTGGGAAAGAGGATTCTTCGAACGGAAACCGCAGGGTTTACGGTGCTGGCATGGATTATGTACCAGCTGGAACGGTAAAATGTCACAAATTGGGAAAGAAGCATAAAATAAATAATAGGTACTTAGTGTAAAAGTTAAGGAGTGAATGGTGTGAATGAAGTATATCTGGATAACTCGGCTACTACCAGATGCTTTGACAGCGTAGCCAGTATTGTCACAAGGGTAATGTGTGAGGACTATGGAAACCCTTCCAGTATGCATATGAAGGGAGTGCAGGCAGAAAATTATGTAAAACAGGCCAGGAATATCATTGCAAGAAATCTGAAAGTGAATGAAAAAGAGATATTTTTTACCTCCGGCGGAACGGAATCGGATAATCTGGCAATTATCGGGGCTGCCATGGCAAACCGCAGGGCGGGAAACCATCTGATTACCACCATGATTGAACATCCGGCGGTACTGCGTACCATGGAATATCTGGAAAGTCAGGGATTCCGGGTTACTTATCTTCCTGTGGACAGAGCCGGAAAGGTACGGCTGGAGGAATTGGAACGGGCACTGACACCGGATACCATACTGGTTTCCATTATGCATACCAATAATGAAATCGGGGCATTACAGCCCCTTGCCGAAGCAGCAAATATCATAAAAAGATTTCATCCGGGCATTGTTTTTCATGTGGATGCAGTGCAGGGATATGGAAAATTCAGGATTCATCCTAAAAAAATGGGAATTGACATGCTCTCTGCCAGTGGTCATAAGATTCATGGACCCAAGGGCATTGGTTTTTTATATGTCAATGAAAAAGTAAAGATTAAGCCAATTTCTTATGGCGGCGGCCAGCAGAAGGGAATGCGTTCGGGAACGGATAACGTACCGGGAATTGCAGGTCTTGCAAAAGCGGTGGAAGAGGTGTATCAGTATCTGGACAGAGACATAGAAAGACTCTATGCCATAAAAGAGTATTTTATAAACGGTGTCATGCAGATACCGGAAGTGAAAATAAATGGGTACACCGGATATGACAGTGCCCCCCATATTGTAAGTGTGTCCGTTCGCGGTGTGCGCAGTGAAGTCCTGCTTCATGCCCTGGAGGACAGGGGAATTTATGTGTCCGCAGGAAGTGCCTGTTCTTCCCATAAGCCCATGCCGTCAGCGACCTTAAAGGCCATCGGAGTAGAAAAAGAGTTACTGGATTCCACAATCCGGTTCAGCTTTTCCATCTTTACCACAAGGGAAGAAATCGACTATACATTAAAAGCAATGTATGATATAATTCCCATGCTTCGAAAATATACAAGACATTAAAATACAAAATAAGAAAACAGTGAGCGGATGCAGGAAGAAAACGGAGGAACTATGTTTACAGCATTTTTGATAAAATATGCCGAAATCGGTGTAAAAGGAAAAAACAGATATTTATTTGAAGATGCCCTGGTGCAGCAGATTAAATACGCACTGAAAAGATGTGAGGGTGAATTTAAGGTTCGAAAGACACAGGGCCGCATTTATGTAGATGCTGTGGGAGAATTTGATTTTGAGGAAACGGTGGAAAATCTAAAGACCGTATTTGGAATTTCCGGCATTTGCCCCGTGGTATACGTGGAAGACGAGGGCTTTGAAAAATTAAGCCGTACCATCGTGGAATATATGGATAATGTATATCCTGATAAAAAGAAAAGCTTTAAGGTAAATGCCAGACGTGCCAGAAAAAATTATCCCTTGGATTCCATGGAGCTTAACCGCGAAGTGGGAGCAGTTATTTTGGATGCCTTTCCGGAAATGACGGTAGATGTGCATAATCCTGACATCATGCTGTATCTGGAAATCCGCGAAAAAATATATATTTATTCTGAAATCATTCCCGGTCCCGGGGGAATGCCCGTGGGAACCAATGGAAAAGCCATGCTTCTTTTATCCGGCGGGATCGATTCTCCGGTAGCAGGCTACATGATTAGCAAACGCGGGGTAAAAATTGATGCCGTATATTTCCATGCCCCACCATATACCAGTGAACGTGCAAAACAGAAGGTTGTGGACCTGGCAAAACTGGTGTCACGCTACAGTGGACCCATATATCTTCATGTGATTAATTTTACCGATATCCAGCTTGCGATTTATGAAAAATGTCCTCATGAAGAGCTGACCATCATTATGCGTCGTTACATGATGAAAATTGCAGAGCACATTGCAAAAGAAACGGAATGTCTGGGACTGATTACAGGAGAGAGTATCGGTCAGGTGGCTTCCCAGACCATGCATTCCCTGTACGCAACCAATGAAGTATGTACCCTTCCGGTATACCGCCCCTGTGTGGGACTGGATAAACAGGAAATTGTGGATATTTCGGAAAAGATTAACACCTATGAAACCTCCATTCTTCCCTATGAAGACTGCTGTACTATTTTTGTGGCAAAACATCCGGTAACAAAACCGAATCTGGAATATATCAGACGTCACGAGGAAAATCTGAAAGATGTGATTGATGATTTAATGAAAGAGGCATTGGAAACCAAAGAAACGATAGTTGTACGATGTGATGTGGCAGATACAGTAAAAGAATAAACTGTTGCAGTTTTTCCTTAAAAAAAACAGCATTCTGTACAAATAAAGCGACCTTGAAAAAAGAAAAGCCTGTTTGTACAGAATGCTGTTTTTTAAATGGTATATTGCTGTAAAACTTCAAGAATGGAATCAATGTTTTCTTCTGCATGGATGTTTAAGTCAATGGGTTTGGACAAATCCAGGCTGAAAATACCCATAATGGATTTGGCATCAATCACATATCTTCCAGATACTAAATCAAAATCGTTGTCAAATTTTGTAATGTCATTCACAAATGACTTTACTTTGTCAATGGAATTTAAAGAAATCTTAAGTGTTTTCATATAAGTGACCTCCTCAATTTGTTTTCTGGCTTTAAGAGATATACTAAAGGTGTTGGGGATAAAAGTCAATGAAAAAAACCTACAAAAAAAGAGAGGAATATTATGAAAAATGTGGCATTACACAACCTTGGATGCAAGGTAAATTCATATGAGATAGAAGTTATGCAGGAAAAACTGGAAAGAAAGGGCTACCGGATTGTTCCTTTTGCTCCCGGTGCAGATATTTATATTATCAATACCTGTACCGTGACCAATATTGCGGACAGAAAGAGCCGCCAGATGCTTCATAAGGCAAAGAAGATGAATCCTGACGCCATTGTGGTTGCCGTAGGCTGCTATGTGCAGACCGGAACGGAAAGCGTGAAGCAGGATGACTGTATTGACCTGGCGGTGGGAAACAACCGGAAAAAGGATATTGTCGGGATTCTGGAAGAATATATCAGTGCAAGGGAAGAAAACAGACAGGATAAGACCCTGCATGAAACCACCATTTTTGATATTAATGATGGAAAACAGGAATATGAAGAAATGAAGCTGACCAGAGCCGGAGAACATACCAGGGCACATATTAAGATTCAGGACGGCTGTAACCAGTTCTGTTCTTACTGCATTATTCCTTATGCAAGAGGCCGGGTACGGAGCCGGAAGGAAGAGGATATCATAGAAGAAGTGACAGGACTGGCAGAAGCCGGATATCAGGAAGTGGTAGTTACCGGTATTCATCTAAGCAGTTATGGAATGGACTTTGTAAGTAAGGAAACAGGTGATTATCTGCAGGCGGATAAAGCACTTGAAACGACAGATACCTTTGTTTTAAAAAAGGAAGGCGAAGCAGGGAAAAAAAGCTTTGATATTCGGAAAGAAGCTTACCAGAAAGGGTATCTTATTAACATCCTGGAAAAAATCAATGAAATTGAAGGAATCAAAAGAATAAGAATCGGCTCTCTGGAACCAAGAATTATTACTGAGGAATTTGCGAAGAGACTTAAAAAAATAGACAAGCTGTGTCCTCATTTTCACCTGTCCCTTCAAAGCGGCTGTAATGAAACCTTAAAACGCATGAACCGCCATTATACTGTGGAGGAATTTAAGGAAAAGACAGAAATCTTAAGAAGAGTGTTTGAAAATCCTGCCATTACCACAGATGTGATTGTCGGTTTTCCGGGAGAAACGAATGAAGAATTTGAAAAGACCTGCCAGTTTCTGGAAGAAATCTGCTTTTATGAAATGCATATTTTTAAATATTCCAAGCGTCAGGGAACCATAGCCGCCAGACGGCCGGACCAGATTGAGGAAAAAGTGAAAACCGAAAGAAGCAGCCGTCTTTTGAAGCTGGAGCAAAGACAGTCCTGTCAGTACCGGGAAAGCTATCTGCAAAGTACGGTGGAGGCTCTCATAGAGGAAGAAAAAGAAATACAGGGAAAAAAATACCAGACAGGTTATACCAGGACCTATGTGAAGGTAGCTGTCCGGACAAAAGAAAATTTAAAAAACAGATTTGTAAAAGGGAAAGTGACAGAGCTTCTCATGGGAGAATATCTGTTGATAACGCCTGAAAATGATGGATAAGAAATAAAAAAACAGACAAGATTTCAGTCAAAAGCCGTAAGCTTATAAAAGCAATGAAAAAATACGGAAACCAACGTTGAAATTTTCATAACAATAAGGTAATATATTTGTATTCGGAAATGAAAAGAGCCTTTTGGTATTTTACAGATAAGGAAGAAAAGGGGAAAGATATGCAGGATTTAGGAAATACACAATTTTTTAAAGTGGAGGCAGAACCGGAGAATGAGGTTAAGATGATTTTATCCTCTGTGTTTGAAGCACTGACTGAAAAAGGATATAATCCTGTGAACCAGAT
>CAZDAT010000048.1:0-12492 GCA_964503695.1 uncultured Lachnospiraceae bacterium | reverse complement strand
GGTATTTACCACCTACGGCTGTGCAGGTGCCGGAGTTGACGTGATTGCCATTGAGCGAATCCGGGACAGCTTCTATGATGTAAAATACTGGGACAATAATGCCAACACGGGCGAATATAATATGAAGCAGTATTATATGAAGCAGGTAGAAGATTATTTTAACGATGACAGCACCATTGAAGGCTTCAAAACGATTTTTGACGATATGATGACCGCTCTTGGCGAAGTGGCAAAGCAGTCTGGAAGCGGCACTACCAAATCCCAGTTTATCGGCTTTGCCTCCAGTCTGACCCAGTACTTTAACAGTATGGCAGCCAACATGGAGCAGGTTCAGAAGGATGTCAACCAGGAGCTTAAGTTAAAGGTGGATGAGATTAATTCCCTGGCATCGGAGATTGCCACCTTAAATAAACAGATTAATGTCATTGAGATTGATGGTAAGGCAAATGCCAATGAGCTTCGGGACCAGAGGGATAATCTGATAGACCAGCTTTCCGCCATTGTCTCTGTGAAAGTAATCGAAACACCGGTATACGATACCAACAATCCGGAGCGTGAGACAGGGGCACACCGTTACCTGGTACAGATTGCCGGAGGACAGACCCTGGTGGACACCAATGAATATAACACTCTGGAATGCGTGGCAAGAGGCAGTGAGGAAAAGGTAAACCAGTCTGATATTGACGGACTTTATGATGTATACTGGGTAGCCAACCGACTGACCGGGGAACTGGCAGATGAATTTAACCTCTATAATGCCAGCCTTGGCGGTGAATTACAGGGACTTGTGGAAATGCGTGACGGTAACAACGGAGAGAACTTCCAGGGAACCGTAACAGGAATTGGAACCACAACCGTTGATGGGAAAAACTATAAAACCGTCAGTGTAGCAGTTACAGCGGAATATCTGAAGGATATCAATAAATGCGTTCTGTCAGATACCGGAGGAAAGATTAATCTGGGAAATCAGATTTTCTATTACAACGACTGGCAGATGACTGTAAATAACGTTAATGACAAAGAAGAGGTCGTTTATACCTTTACCATTGACGAGAGTGCCAATGGAGCAAGCCTTGCCAATAACAGGATTGGAAAAGAAGCTACGATTGGACATAGTGTGGATTATCAGGGAATCCCTTATTATATGGAACAGATGAATGAATGGGCGAGAACCTTTGCACAGAAATTCAATGAGATTCTGTCAGACGGTTATGATTTATACGGAAACAGCGGAAATATTCTCTTTAGTGCAAATCATGAGACGGATAAAGAGCAGTATCTGTTTACCAAGGGATTTAAGGTACCAAAAAGAGATGCAGACGGTAATGTGGTAAAAGACGCAGATGGAAACACGGAGTATGACGTGTTTGATACTATTAAAATGACCGACGACAGCTACTATCGTCTCACTGCCAAGAATTTCAGCATCTTAAAATCCATGCTGGATGACCCGGATTTACTGGCAACCAAGATAGATTCTGCTTCGGGTGTGGATGAATACGGCAATGTGGAAAAACTGGTAACCATGATAAATGATAAGACAAAGATGAGCTTCCGCGGTGCTTCTGCCGGAGAATTTCTGACCTGTATCTTGTCGGATATAGCCTTAAATGCCAACAATGCCAATACCTTCTACGGCAACTTTGACAATGTGGGTAAAGCCATTGATAACCAGAGATTATCCATATCCGGTGTGGATACGGATGAAGAAGCGGTGAACCTGGTAAAATACCAGAATGCCTACACTCTTGCATCCAAAATGATTCAGACGCTGACAGAAGTATATGACCGTCTGATTCTGGAAACCGGAGTATAAGAAACATAAAGGAATGTGTTAACATAAAAAGGAACGGAATCCGAAAAGGAAAACCTTAAGGAGAAAAGCATATGAGAATTACCACAAAAGTAATCCAGAATAATTCTTTAAACAACATCAATACCAACAAGCTTCTGCAGGACAAGTTAAGCCAGCAGATGTCTACGGAGAAGAAAGTAAGCCGCCCTTCGGATGACCCGATTGTAGCCATTCGTGCCCTGCGTCTTAGAACAAACGTAAACCAGGTGACCCAGTACTATTCCAAGAATGTACCGGATGCGGAAAGCTGGCTGGAGGTTACGGAAAGTGCACTGTCTTCCATGAGTGATGTTATTACGGACATGATTAAACAGTGCAACAAGGGAAGTAATGAGGATTTGACAACCGTGGACAGACAGACCATTCTGACTGCCTTAAAAGCCTTAAAAGAAGAAGTATATTCTACCGGAAATGCAGATTATGCAGGAAGATATATTTTTACCGGGTACAGAACCGATACCGCCCTGACCTTTGGAGCTTCGACTAAGAAGGACTATACCATTACCGAACAGATAGACAATGGTAAGATTGATAAGGTGACCCATGTAAACAGCGGAAATCTGCTGGGAATGAATGAAAGTAATTATTATACCGGAAAGGATGCAAACGGTAACAATTATAAGAATATTATAGAGCAGGATATTGAGCAGAGTGAAGTATACCGGATTCGCCTCTCCTATGATGCTGTCAAAGTGGAATCGACAGAAGTCAAAGATGGAAATGGTGATGTATTATACAAGGAAGCAACTAATGTAGGGATTCAGGTATGGAATCCTACAGAAAATGCAGGAACTGGTGGTTATGCACGACTGACAACAGTCGAAGATGAAAATGGAGCTGACCAGACGGTTATTTATAAATCCGCATCTATCTATGATTCTACAAGCCCATATGAATCTGTAGGTGATAATGATGTAGTGGTTATCGAAGAAACCGGCGAAATGCTTCTTGGTAAAAATGTATACAATAAGCTGATGGCTTTAAAGGATGATGCGTCAACCAGTACCAACGAAGGAGAAATCCGAATCAACTACAAAAAATCTGACTGGGAAAGCAATGACTTGCGGCCGGAGCATTACTTTGCCTGTGAGACGACGGAAAACAACAAAACTATTAAGTATAATGAGGATTATTTAAAGGGTATTTCTGACGAAGACAAGCAGGCAATCGAATATGATGTAGGATTAAACCAGACCATCCGTGTAAATACTACGGCAGATGAAGTATTCAGCCATGACATTGCCCGCGATGTAGAAGATATGATAAAGGCACTGGAAGATACCGTTGCAATGGAAGAACAGCTGGCTAAGTTTGAAAAGATGCTGGAGACAGAAACAGATACTGCTAAGCGGCAAACTCTGGAAAATCAGATAGCGGCAATGGAAAAATCCTTTACCCTTCTGAAAGAAAAAACACAGCAGCTGTTTGAAAGCGGAATTACCAAGATGCAGGGACATCTGGACAATGTAAACTATGCGGTAACGGAAAACGGAACAAGAGGCAAGAAACTGGAGCTGATTTCCAATCGTCTCATGAGCCAGAAAACCAATTTTGAAACCCTGCGTTCTGAAAACGAGGATATTGACATTACAGACGTGGCAATTAAATTAAGCAGTGCCGAACTGACCTACAGCTCTGCACTTATGGCAACCGGAAAAGTATTGCAGAACAACCTGATGAACTTTATCTGATAAGGGGGCATATATGAAGATTACAACGAGAGTGTTTGGAACCATTGAAATAGAAGATGACAAGATTCTCAAGTTCCCAAACGGAATTATCGGATTCCCCGACATGACGGATTTTGCATTGATTTACGATGAAGAAAAGGGAAAAGATACCCCAATCCGCTTTTTACAGTCACTGCAGGAAACTAATTTTGCACTTCCTGTCATGGACCCGCTTTTAGTGGCAGAGGACTATAATCCGGAGGTGGAAGACGAGCTTTTGCATCCTTTGGGAGAGATGAAAGAAGAGGATGCACTGATTCTGGTTACGGTTACCGTACCAAAGGATTTGACAAAAATGAGCGTGAATTTACAGGCACCCATTGTCATCAATGCAGAGACCAGACTGGCAACACAGATGATAGTAAATACCGAGCAGTTTCCCGTAAAATATTATATTTATGATATTTTACAGAAAATGAAAAAGGAGGGTGAATAGATGTTAGCACTTTCCAGAAAGAAAAACGAGGCTCTGGTAATTAATAATAACGTAGAAATTACGATTTTAGATATTAAGGGAGACCAGGTAAAGGTGGGAATTACCGCCCCCAAAGAGGTACCTGTCTACCGGAAAGAAGTATATTTACAGATTCAGGAATCCAATAAGAATGCATTTGTATCAGAAAATGTAGATGCGTTAAAAGATTTATTCTAGGAATATTAACTTTTGAAAAAACTGACCGATATCATAAATAACAAAAATTATAATTCACACGGAGGTGAAGGTTATGGGAATGGAACCGATAAACAGCATTTCAAGTATACAGGCACAGACAACAGTAAGACCTGTAGTAACAACAAAAGTAAGTAACGAAGTAGTGGATGGAACCGCAGCAAATGTTACAGTTCCGAAATTGGACAACACCACTGTAACCGTAGCAAAGACACAGGAAAACAGTGGAAAAAACGGATATGACAGTCAGGAAAGTGCCCAGCAGGCAAGCACTGAAAGCTTGAAAAAGGCTGTTGAGAACATTAATAAGAATCTGAAAAATTCCGAAGCAATTTTTGGAATTCATGAAAAAACAAACCGCGTTACCATTAAGATTGTAGACAAGGAAACGAAAGAGGTTATCAAGGAACTGCCGCCGGAAAAGACTCTGGACATGATTGCCAAGGCATGGGAGCTGGCAGGGCTTTTGGTCGATGAGAAAAGATAGGAGGGGTAAATATGGCTATCAGAATTACAGGTATGAACTCAGGACTGGATACGGAAAGTATTATCACTGAGTTAGTAAAAGCCAAATCTACCAAAAAAGAAAATTTAGTAAAAGCACAGACAAAATTACAGTGGAAGCAGGATGCATGGAAAGAATTAAATACCAAGGTATACTCTTTCTATAGTAAGACCCTTAGTAATATGCGTCTTTCCAGTGATTATTTAAAAAAGACAACCAAGGTAAGCAACTCCGCAGCCGCTACCGTAATTACAGGAGCAAATGCCGTAAACGGTGTACAGACGGTAAAGATTGACCAGCTTGCAAAAACCGGATATCTGACCGGGGCAGCCTTAAAAAAGGATGGTAAAAAAGCAGATTATACTTCCGCCACCAAATTAACGGACATGGGTGTGGAAGAAGGCAGTGAACTGGAGCTTACCACAGGCGGTAAGACCACCACCATTACGGTTGACGGGGATATGACCGTTAATGATTTCGTAAAGACCTTAAAAGACGCAGGTCTTAATGCAAACTTTGATGAGAAGAACCAGAGATTTTTCATCAGTGCAAAAACGACAGGTGCGGAGAGTGACTTCTCCCTTGTGGCAAAGGATGAAAAAGGAAATAATTCCTTAAAGAGTCTGGGACTTGCCTGCGGACTTACAGAAAAAGAAAAAAGCTATTATGCCGGCTTTTGTGATTATGACGAAGCAACCGGAAAATATACAGCCAAACAAGTTCAGAAATCTGACGTTACAGAACAGATTGCAAAAGCCGTAGAAAAATATAAGACAAGACATGAAGCTGCTAACAAAGAACTGGAAGAAAACGAAAAAGCCAGGGCAGATGTTGCCACAGAGTATAATCTTACAGAGGATGACCTGGCAGATCTGGATGCTAAGATTGCGGAAGTTAAACAGAATTTAGAAAATTCCAAAGCAGAAAACAGTGCGTATTTAGAAGAGGATATAAAAGCTTTAGAATCTAAACTAGAAGGACTTAACAAATATCAGGAGCTTACAAAAGCAGAGGATAACTTAAAAGCAGAAATAGCGGATATCGAAACTAAATGTGAGATAAACGGTGATGACTGGAGCGCTAAAGAGGCATTGGAAAATGAAGTAATTGCCGAAGAGCAAAAACAATATGATGCTGCGGCATTTGCCTTAAATAACCCTGTGGTATCAGAGGGTGCCACCAGAATTGAAGGACAGGATGCCAAGATTTTATTAAATGGAGCTTCCTTTGAATCTTCCAGCAATACCTTTGAGATTAACGGACTGACCATTACTGCCACCGCAGAAACCACAGAAGAATTTACCATTACCACAGCAGATGATACCGATGGTATCTATGATATGATTAAGAATTTCTTCAAAGAGTACAATACACTGATTAATGAAATGGACAAGCTGTATAATGCGGATTCTTCCAAGGGCTATGAGCCGCTGACGGATGATGAAAAAGAAGAAATGTCCGAATCAGAAATCGAGAAATGGGAAACCAAGATTAAGGATTCCATTTTAAAAGGAGATTCCACGTTAAGTACGGTGTCCGGTGCCATGAAAGAGATTATGCTGCAGGGTGTTACCATGGCAGACGGCACAAAGAAATACTTAAGTGAATTCGGAATTGAAACTTTAGGGTACTTTTCTTCTGCGGATAACGAAAAAAATGCCTACCACATTGATGGTGATGCAGATGATTCCAGTACCTCAACGAATGCAGATAAATTAAAAACGGCTATTGCCAACGACCCCGATACTGTGATAGAATTTTTCTCAAGCCTATCCAAGAATTTATATGAGAAACTTGGCGACTTAATGAAGAAAACAGATTACAGCAGTTCTTTCACACTTTATGATGATGTGGCAATGAAAGATGAGTATAAAGATTATACGACTAAGATTTCAGAACAGGAAGAGAAGATTCAGGACTATGAAGACCGTTATTACAAGAAGTTCTCTGCCATGGAAGTTGCCTTATCAAAACTGCAGTCCAAGGAAAGTGCACTTTCCGGATTGTTTGGAAGTTGATAAAAAAGGTTGTGAATGATAAGAATCAGGGAGGAGAAATATCATGGCATTGCCTAACGCGTACGCACAATATAATAACAGCAAAATACTGACAGCTTCACCGGCAGAACTGACCTTAATGTTATATGACGGAGCCATCAAGTTCTGCAACATTGCCATTATGGGGATTGAACAGAATGATATTAATAAAGCACATGTAAATATCCGGAAGGTAGAGAGGATTTTGGAAGAGTTCCGTTCTACCCTGGACAGGAAATATGCCGTAGCCGAAGATTTTGACCGGGTTTATGTATATCTGATGCAGCGTTTAGTAGAAGCAAATATTAAAAAAGACAAAGAAATCTTAGAGGAAGTAAATGAACATTTACGCTCCATGCGGGATAACTGGAAGGAAGTTATGCGTGCAAATAAGGAGAAACATTAAGCATGATAAATAATTATTTGCAGATTTTACAGGATAGTCTGATAAAGAAAATCGACCTGCTGGAGCAGGTGGAAGCAAAGAGTCTTATGCAGGCGGAATATTTAAAGGCACCAAGGGTTGATTTGGAGCTTATGGATGCGAATATGGAAGAAAAAGCCGGACTGATTGACCGCATTCTTTCCCTGGATGATGGCTTTGAAGGCATCTATGCCAAGATTAAGGATGAACTGCTTGACAAGAAAGAGCTTTATAAAAACGAGATACATAATTTGCAGGAACTGATTACCAGGGTGACCGAAAAAAGTGCCTCCATCCAGGCACTGGAAGCCAGAAACAAGACACAGATGGATGTGGTATTCAGTAACCGCAAGAAGGAACTGCAAAGCAGGAGAAATGCAATGTCCGTTGCAAGGGATTACTATCAGACCATGAATAAGGTAAAATATGTTACACCGCAGTTTTTAGATAAGAAAAAATAAACTTGCAGCTGTATCTGTAGGAGGACTGAAAAACCAGTCAGAATACAGATACAGCTTTTTTGTATTCCTCTTTTGCCATCCTTGCATTTTCATCTGTAAAGTGGTAAAATTTTAATAATTGAGGGCATGGACAGGAAATGAAAAGTACCATTGCCTTTCAAACTATGATAGAAACTGAAGGAGCAGACAAATGAGTAAAGGTTTTAAGGATTTAATCGAAAAAGTGAACACCTGCGGCGTTAAGAAAGTAGCAGTGGCAGTGGCACAGGATGCTCACGTATTAGAGGCAGTTCGTGCTGCAAAAGAAAGAAACATTGCAGAAGCTATTTTAGTAGGGGATGAAAACAAGATTAAAGAAGTAGCGGCAGACATTAACATGGATTTGACAGGCTACGAGATAATTCATGTGGAAGATACCTATGAAGCAGCCTTAAAGGCAGTTTCCTTAGTCAGCGAAGGAAAAGCAGATATGTACATGAAAGGACTGGTAGATACCAAATCCTTCTTAAAGAGTGTACTGGATAAGGAAGTAGGACTTCGTACCGGAAGACCGCTGTCTCATGTGGCAGTGTTTGAGATTAAGGGAGTAGACCATCTGTTATTCTTAACCGACGTGGCATTTATGACCTACCCTACCCTGGAGGACAAGGCCAACATCATTGCCAACACCGTGGAAGTAGCCAAAGCCTGCGGCATAGAATGTCCCAAGGTAGCACCTCTGGCGGCAGTAGAAGTGGTAAATCCCAAAATGCCTGCAACCGTGGATGCGGCAGAACTGACCAGGATGAACGAAGAAGGAAAGATTACAGGCTGTATCGTTGACGGACCTCTCTCCTTTGACCTTGCCATTGATAAAGAAGCAGCTTCCCACAAAGGGGCAGAAGGAAGAAAGATTGTAGGAGATGCAGACATCTTATTATTCCCGGATATTCATGCAGGCAATCTGGTTTACAAATGTCTGGTACATACGGCAGAAGTGAACAATGGATGTATCTTAACAGGAACAAAAGCACCGGTTATCCTTACCAGCCGTTCCGATTCCTTTGAAACAAAAGTAAACTCTATTGCTCTTGCAGCAGTGGTTGCAGAAGCTATGAAAAATAATAAATAAATAGAAGGAGAAAAAACATGGCTATTAAAAGTTTAATTATCAATCCCGGTTCTACCTCTACCAAAATCGGTGTATTTGAAGACGAAACCTTACTCTTTGAAAAAACACTGAGACATTCCACAGAGGAAATTGCACAGTATGCAACAATTGCAGACCAGAAGGATTTCAGAAAAGAAATTATAACAAACTGTCTGGCAGAAAATGACTGTGATATCAAATCCTTAAATATGGTTGTGGGCCGTGGCGGTATGTTAAAACCAATTCCGGGCGGTACTTATGAAGTAACAGACGAGCTCTTAGAGGATTTAAAGAAAGGCATTCAGGGACAGCACGCAAGTAACCTGGGCGGTATGCTGGCAAGGGAAATCGGTGATGAGATTGGTGTTCCCTCTTATATCGTAGACCCTGTAGTCGTAGATGAATTATGTACTTCTGCAAGATATTCCGGAGTTCCCGAGCTTCCAAGAACCAGTGTATTCCATGCACTGAACCAGAAGGCAGTGGCAAAACGTTTTGCAAAAGAAAATGGAAAAGCTTATGAAGATTTGAACTTAATCGTAGTACATATGGGCGGCGGTGTTTCTGTCGGTGCTCATACAGGCGGCCGTATTATCGATGTATTTAATGCTCTTGACGGTGACGGTGCGTTCTCTCCGGAACGTGCAGGCGGAGTACCAAGCGGTGCACTGATTAAGATGTGTTTCTCCGGACAGTATACGGAAAAAGAGGTTTATAAGAAAATCGTAGGAAACGGTGGTTTTAATGCCTACATGGGAACTAACGATATGCGTGAAGTAGAGGATAAGGTAAATGCAGGTGATGCACAGGCTACCGAAGTATGTAATGCCTTTATTTTCCAGGTTTCCAAGGATGTTGGTTCCATGGCTGCCGTATTAAAAGGAAAAGTAGACCAGATTGTGGTAACCGGCGGTATTGCATATGACAAGAATGTCATCCGCGGATTAAAAGAAGCCTGCGAATGGATTGCTCCAATGACCATTTATCCTGGTGAAGACGAATTATTAGCTCTTGTACAGGGTGGTTTACGTGTATTAAACGGCGAAGAAAAAGCAAAAGTATACTAAAAGAAAGTATCTTAAGATAAGTAAGGTTTAGTAAAAAAAGGCTGTTTTTATATTTGTAAGTAAAGTAGAATCAGTGAATGGCAGGAATTTTCCCATTCAGTGCTTCTTTTTTGCGAAAGATTTCTTTTAAGGATTCGGTGTAAGGAGCCCGGGCAATGCCGTATTCAGTTACGATTCCGGTAATCAAATCGTTATCGGTTACATCAAAGGCAGGGTTAAAGACCTTGACGCCTTTGGGTGCCATTGGTTCTTTGTACCACATATGGGTAACCTCTTCCGGTTTCCTTTCTTCAATGGGAATGAATTCGCCGCTTTCTAAGCTCATGTCAATGGTGGAAGTAGGGGCACATACGTAAAACGGAACCTTATAGCGGGCGGCAACGGCAGCCACCACACTGGTACCGATTTTATTTGCTGTATCTCCATTGGCGGCAACCCTGTCACAACCTACAAAGACTGCATTTACCCAGCCGTTTTTCATGACCATGGCAGACATATTGTCACAGATTAAGGTAACATCCACGCCGGAGGAATGCAATTCATAAGCCGTCAGTCTTGCCCCCTGGAGTAAAGGTCTGGTTTCATCGGCAAATACGTGGAAGTTATAGCCCCGTTCCTGCCCCAGATAGATGGGGGCTGTGGCAGTGCCGTATTTGCTGGTGGCAAGCTGTCCTGCATTGCAGTGGGTCAGAATGCCGTCTCCCGGTTTTACAAGAGTAAGTCCGTATTCGCCAATCATTTTACACACCAGGGTATCTTCTTCCTTGATGGCAAGGGCTTCTTTTTGTAAGATATCCAGTAAGGCATTCCGGTATTTATCTTTATTGGCAACACAGACTGCATCCATCCTCTTTAATGCCCAGGAAAGATTCACCGCGGTAGGGCGGGAAGAATCCAGGTAATCCTTCTGGGCTTTAAACTGGGTGTAAAAGCTGTCAAAATCGTCAGCTTCAATCCGGGTAGCAAGAATATAGATGCCGAACGCCGCCGCCACACCGATGGCAGGAGCACCCCTTACCTGCAAGAGGTAAATGGCATCCCAGATTTCTCTGGCTGTAGACAGGCGAAGAATTTCGGCGGTTCCCGGTAATTTCGTCTGGTCGATGATGACTAATTCCTTGGTAGTAAGGTCAATGTCGACGGTTTCATATTCCATGATGTTTTTTTGTTCCATAATATCCTCCGTTCTCTGGCAGTTGAAAATAATCATTTGGTTTTTGATTTCAGAATACAATAATTCTAACATACAGGTAAGAGGATGGGCAAGTAAGAGAGTGAGGGAAGCTATTGATTATATATTCTTAACAGTTCGTTCATAAAAAGTTTAGATTAACAAAGCACTTATGCGTTGAATAAAGAAAAATTTTCTGTTACAATACAGGTTGAGTTTTTATGACAGTTCAGATGCTTTTAGGAATGAAAAGGGATGGACTGCTGCAAAGTGATAGGCAGACCACACATCAAACGGCTTTGCCATGGAGGAAAGAATGAAGATTTTTGATAAAATGTTTGGGACCCATAGTGAAAGGGAACTAAAAAGAATCACCCCCATTGTGGATAAGATTGAAAGCTTAAGACCTGCCATGCAGGCATTAAGTGACGAAGAATTAAGGGGGAAAACCAAGGAATTTAAAGAAAGATTATCTAAGGGCGAGACCCTGGATGATTTGCTTGCGGAAGCATTCGCAGTGGTAAGGGAAGCCGGAAAACGTGTTCTGAACATGGAGCATTACCGGGTGCAGTTAATCGGCGGTATTATTCTTCATCAGGGACGTATTTCGGAAATGAGAACCGGAGAAGGAAAAACACTGGTTTCCACACTTCCGGCATATTTGAATGCCCTGGAAGGAAAAGGGGTTCATATCGTAACGGTAAATGACTATCTGGCAAAGCGTGACGCAGAATGGATGGGACAGATTCACGAATTTTTAGGCTTGAAGGTAGGTGTCGTTTTAAACGGCATGACCAGTGAGGAAAGAAGGGAAGCCTATCACTGTGATATCACTTATGTAACCAACAATGAGCTGGGCTTTGATTACTTAAGGGATAATATGGTTATTTATAAAGAACAGCTGGTATTAAGGGATTTACATTATGCCATCATTGACGAAGTGGACTCTGTGCTGATTGACGAGGCAAGAACACCGCTGATTATCTCCGGTCAGAGCGGCAAATCCACAAAGCTGTATGAGGTCTGTGATGTACTGGCACGTCAGCTGGAACGTGGTGAGGACATGGAAGACTTATCCAAGATGGATGCCATTATGGGTATCATGCAGGAAGAAACCGGAGACTTTATTGTAAATGAGAAGGATAAGATTGTAAACCTGACAGAACAGGGTGTAAATAAGGTGGAACAGTTCTTCCACATTGAAAATCTGGCAGACCCGGAAAATCTGGAAATCCAGCATAATATTATCCTTGCCTTACGGGCACATAACTTAATGTTCCGGGACCAGGACTACGTGGTAAAAGACGACCAGGTTCTTATCGTGGATGAATTTACAGGCCGAATCATGCCGGGCCGCCGTTATTCCGACGGGCTTCACCAGGCAATTGAAGCCAAAGAACACGTAAAGGTTAAGAGGGAAAGTAAGACTTTGGCAAATATTACT
>CAZDAT010000047.1:0-12795 GCA_964503695.1 uncultured Lachnospiraceae bacterium | reverse complement strand
TGAGTCTTGATACGGAATGCTTCTCCATATGTTCACTCATGTCAATACGGACCATGTTGGACTCATCATCGAACATACACTCTGCCAGGGCCTTTGCAAGCTCTGTCTTACCAACTCCGGTAGGACCTAAAAACAGGAAGGAACCGATAGGCTTGGAAGGGTCTTTAATACCTGCTTTGGAACGGATGATAGCTTCCGACACAAGTGTCACTCCTTCTTCCTGTCCAATTACCCGTCTGTGCAGTTCCTTATCCAGATGAAGTGTCTTATTTCTTTCACTTTCGGTCAGCTTGGATACCGGGATTCCTGTCCAGCGGGATACAATCTTACTGATTTCTTCTTCCGATACACTTTCATGAACCAGGGAAAAATCTGCATTTTTAACTTTTTCTTCTTCCATTTCCAGTTGTTTTTTCAACTCTGGAAGTTTTCCATAGCTTAATTCTGCCGCCTTTTCATAATCTCCTTCTCTCTGGGCTATCTGAATCTGGCTGTTCATGCCTTCTATTTCTTCTCTCAGGTGGGAAAGCTTCTCTACACTCTTCTTTTCGTTTTCCCACTGGGCAGAACGGTTATTAAATTCTTCTTTTAATTCTGCCAGCTCCTTTTGCAGATTTTCAAGCCGTTCCTTACTTAATCTGTCATCTTCCTTTTTCAGTGCCGCCTCTTCAATTTCCATCTGCATGATACGTCTTCTTAACTCATCCACTTCCGTAGGCATGGAATCCAGTTCCGTCTTAATAAGGGCACAGGCTTCATCTACTAAATCTATTGCCTTATCCGGTAAAAATCTGTCGGAAATATAGCGGTTAGAAAGTATGGCTGCACTGACCAGTGCATTATCCATAATCTTTACCCCATGATAGACTTCATAACGTTCCTTTAACCCCCGTAAGATAGATATGGCGTCTTCCACCGTAGGCTCTGCCACCATGACCGGCTGAAATCTTCTCTCCAGTGCCGGGTCTTTTTCAATATACTGACGGTATTCATCCAGTGTGGTAGCTCCGATACAGTGAAGCTCCCCTCTGGCAAGCATGGGTTTTAACATATTTCCGGCATCCAGAGCTCCGTCCGTTTTTCCTGCACCTACGATGGTGTGCAGTTCATCAATAAACAAAAGAATCTGTCCTTCGCTTTTCTTGACCTCTTCCAGTACCGCCTTTAAACGTTCCTCAAATTCACCGCGGTATTTGGCACCTGCAACCAGGGCTCCCATATCCAGGGCGAATATCTTTTTCTCTTTTAGTCCCGTAGGAACATCCCCCCGGACAATTCGCTGTGCCAGACCTTCCACAACCGCAGTTTTACCGACTCCGGGTTCTCCAATCAGTACCGGATTGTTTTTCGTCTTTCTGGAAAGAATCCTGATAAGATTCCTGATTTCCGCATCCCTTCCGATGACCGGGTCTAATTTCTGGTTTTTGGCTTTTTCCACCAGATCCTGTCCGTATTTTTCCAGGGTATCATAAGTAGCTTCCGGATTATCACTGGTCACCCTCTGGTTTCCTCTTACGGTAGACAGTGCCTGTAAAAAACGTTCTCTTGTAATGCCATATTCCCGAAACAGCTCTTTTACTTCCCGATTGGGATATTTTATCATGGCAAGGAATAAATGCTCTACGGAAACATACTCGTCTCCCATCTGCTTTGCTTCATCCTCCGCACTGATAAGAACCTTATTCAGGTCTTTTCCCACGTAGACCTGACCGCCCTGTACCTTGACACGTTTATTTAACGCCTGTTCACAGCGGTTTACAAAATGCTCCTTCTGAATCTCCATCTTCTCAATGAGCTTTAATATCAGACTGTCTTCCAGGGTCAGAAGTCCATACAGCAAATGCTCCTGTTCAATTTCCTGATTTCCATATTCATAGGCAAGCTTCTCACTTCGTTCCACTGCCTGCATGGATTTTTGCGTAAATTTTGAAATGTTCATACAACTTACCTCCTGTTTTCTTTTTGTCCAAATGTATTTTACAAATAAGTTTTTACAATAACCTTACTTGTATACACCCTGTACTTCTTTTGTTTCTAAAATTGTTATATCACTTTTTATTAGCACTCGCAAGTGATGAGTGCTAATAAATTTATAAAAAAAATAAAAAATTTCTTATCTTCCTAATATTTCTTAACATATATAATTTTCACCATATATTCTAAAAAAGCTGCCGCATTAAGAAAATCACAGCATTATATACAAATAAAACGACTTTTGAACGTAGTGAAATAAAGTTTTTTTGTATATAATGCTAATTTTTAGTTAAACCTTAGTGCGGCAGCCTCTTTTACGGCTGTTTCCCTTTATTCGCTTTTTTTCTCTTCTTCTTTAACTTCCCTATTTTTCACCATCTCTTTTTTCTGATGGATTTCTCCCTTTTCATCCACATAATCCAGCCAGATATATTCTTCTGTCATATGCGACATATGCTTTTTCGTCAAAGCCGTATTTACCAGTGATTTTATGGATGCATAGATAATCGCAAAGACAGGTACTCCTATAATCATGCCTACAATACCAAACAGTCCGCCAAACAAGGTAATGGAAAAAAGCACCCAGAAGCCTGCCAGTCCGGTAGATTCCCCCAGAATCTTAGGTCCTAAAATATTTCCGTCAAACTGCTGTAATATAAAGATAAAAATCACAAAATATAAACAGTTTAAAGGATGAAGCGGGTCAATCACAAATATCAGTATGCTACAGGGAATGGCACCTAAAAAGGGACCAAAAAACGGAATAATATTGGTAATTCCGATTACCACACTGACCAGCACGGCATAAGGTGTCTTTATCAGTGTGGTTCCTGCAAAGCAAAGAATACCGATAATAAAAGAATCCAGTATTTTTCCACTGACAAAGCCGATAAAGGTTTTATGGGTATAACGAAAATTTCGGATTATGGTATTGGCTGTCTTTTTTTCAAAAACAGCATAGGCAATTTTTTTCGCCTGTCCCATAAATTTTTCTTTGCTGGCAAGTACATATACCGCAATGATAAATCCGATAATAAAATCCCAGATTCCGCTGACACTGCTTAAAATACTTGCAGACAGAGTCTTTATCACCTGACTTGCCTTGTTCATTACCGTATTATTAAACCAGATTTCAAATTCACCAAAATATTTATTGATTGTGATTTGCACATAATCACCAAGCTGCGGGTTATCCTTCCACAAATCATCCAGCCAACGAGTCAGATTTCCGATATAAGAATCGAAATTCGATATAATGTTCATGATGCTTGGCACAATCTGGGAAAGCAGCATGGCTACCAGCAGACATATAATTGCCAGAATAAAAAAACTGGTTAAGGCAATTCCGATTCCCCTGATAATCCTCTTTCTTTTCGGCGAATCCGTTATCTTACATAAATCTGCCAGCGGTATCAGCATATGTTTCTCGGTATAATTTAAAATCGGTGTTAAAAGGTACGCAATAATAAAGCCTACCACAATCGGCATCACCAGTCCCAGCAGCATCTTTACCCCTGCCCTTAATGCAGATGCATGAAATAACAGGTAATAAAAACAGATGCCTGCCGCCACGACTAAAAATGCCGTAATCCCCCATTTGACATATTTATTATTCAGATTAAATTTCATAGCTTTTGTTCCCCTTATTTTTTGTCAGAAGTATTTTTTGCTTTTTCCAGCTTCATCTGACGACGGTTTTTAACCTCCTCTGACATCGGTCTGATATCTCCTGCCCTGGTAAGTGCCCATTTGGTAAGAAGCGGACCAAAGATTTCATAAACCAGGATTGCAAATAAAGTAATATTACGAATCAGATTGCCCTGTTCCCCAAGCTGCATGGCTGTGGCACACATTCCAAGGGCAACACCTGCCTGCGGAAACAACGTGATACCCAGATACTTGCAGGTATCATCACTGCATTTTGTGGCTTTTGCACTGGCAAAAGTACCCAGATATTTTCCAAGGCAACGGAAAACAATATACACCAGACCAATCCCCACAATGGCGAGTTCTGAAAAGACCTCTAACTCCAGTTCTGCCCCGCTGACTACAAAAAACAATGCAAATAACGGAGAAGTCCATTTATCACTGGCTGCCATCAAATCATCTGCCAGGGGACAGATGTTACAGAAAACAGTTCCCAACATCATACAGACCAGCAAAGAGGAAAATCCAATGTGCACAGCTCCCACATCAAAGCTTAAGGAAGAAAGTGCTGTGGCAAATGCTACCAGTGCTATGGTCATATTCAGACGGTTTGTATTGGAATTAAATAATTTTTCAAGCTGTGTCAGTATCCATCCCATTACAGCACCCAGAAGGATGGAGCACACAATTTCCAGAATCGGGTTTACAATAATGGAGATAATATCTACCGTTCCGCTGACCAGTGTTTTGGAAATTCCAAAGCATACCGCAAACACAATTAAGCCTACCGCATCATCCAACGCTACAATGGGAAGCAGTAAGTTCGTAAGCGGACCTTTGGCTTTATACTGTCTTACTACCATCAAAGTAGCTGCCGGAGCCGTTGCCGTTGCAATGGCTCCCAGGGTCAGTACCTGTGCCAGTGTCAGCTTGTCCGGCATGGCAAGATGAATTACAAACAATGCAATATCTACAAACAAGGTGGCTGCAAGTGCCTGAAAAATACCAATCACAAATGCCTGCTTCCCGATTTTTTTCAGTTCCTGAAGCTTAAATTCACTGCCAATGGAAAATGCAATAA
Organism: uncultured Lachnospiraceae bacterium; assembly: GCA_964503695.1. Taxonomy (GTDB): domain Bacteria; phylum Bacillota; class Clostridia; order Lachnospirales; family Lachnospiraceae; genus SFDP01. The sequence continues at coordinate 8,093 of CAZDAT010000047.1, read as the reverse complement.
ACCCGAGGGCAATCTGAGAAACCAGCCCCAGTGCACTTACCTGTTCCATGGTAGAAAATCCTAATCCGTTTATTCCCAAAGCCCCCATAAAATAAGGACCGATTAAGACTCCTGCAATTAAATATGCCGTAACTGCCGGCAATTTAAATGGTTTAAAAATTCGTGTCATCAAAAGTCCTGCCAAAAGGGCAGTCGCTACCGCTAGTAATGTGTTCATAATATCTCTTCTCCTCATATCTTCTGCGGTTATCCGCTTTCCGGATAACCGCACATTCTTTACATCATTTGAATTATACGCCTTTTGGCGAAAAACTCAAGAGTGAATCACACCGGAAATACTTAAAAAAAGTCTTACCCTACAGCACTTTTATTTCCAAAGCGGTAGTCTGGGGCGGTATGCTTGCCGTCATAACACCAGGATGACGTACTTCCACCCGCATTCCGGGAACCAGCCCGTTAAAGCTCATACTTTTTCCAAGCCGGTTCGTAACAGGTGTATTCTGTGGTACATTAAACCGGATGATTGACGTAAAGTTGCCATCACTGATAGTGGTAAAATTGCGGTTCATCCTGTCTACATCCACGATTCTTCCTGTTGTAGTATACTCTTCCATTCCTCCTTTTACAATTTCTATCAAGAAAGCTTCCGTCTGGGGCGGTATACTTCTGGTAAACGCATTGGATAAAATTGCATTCACTATCATGCCTTCGCTTAAATCCGATATGGGAACCCGGTTTCCATTCATATCCACCACAATGGTTCCATTTCCTGCCACCATACGGATTCGCTGCTCTTCTTCCCTTCCATTCCTGCTTTCCTGATAAACCGCGGTAACCAGAGTATTGTTTCTTTCCCTGACAATTTCTTCGATTGTTGCATTGCTTATTTGTGTGACTGCCATAAAAACGCCCTTTTTTACTAACCTATTCCCTTCTAAAAAAAATGTGCTTAAATTACTTGTAATTTTTGCTCTAATTTTCAGATTTTCTGATATACTAAGTCTATAGGAGGACAAAATTATGGCAGCTTTAAAAATAACAAAAAATAATTTTCAGACAGAAGTATTAGACGAGAAAGGCACTGTACTGGTAGATTTCTGGGCCGGCTGGTGCGGTCCCTGCAAAATGATAGGTCCCATCATTGATGAGATTGCAGAGGAAAGAAAAGACATTAAGGTAGGAAAAGTAAATGTGGATGAGGAGCCGGAGCTTGCCGCCAGGTTCAAGGTCATGAGCATTCCCACCCTGCTTGTATTCAAAGACGGCAAACTGGTAAACCAGTCTCTCGGGGCAAAACCTAAAAATGCGATTCTGGAGCTTTTAAATTAAGCTTTCTCTGGGTTAATTGCCGTACAAAGCTTACCTAAAAAAACAGCATTCTGTATAAATAAAGTGATCTAAAAAATCAGCACTTTATTTAAACAGAATGCTTTATCAAAAAACATACCACTTAAAAATTCATCTTAACTAACTTTTACTTCTTTATCTTTCTTCCCTGAAATAATTGATTCCGCAGCTTGCAGGCTGTGAATGTTCTTTATTTTCATGCATGCTTGTAAATATCAAAACCAGGATAGTCGCTACATAGGGAAGCATATCATAAATCTGGGTCGGAAGCCATGGAATGCTGATATACATACGCATAACCGTAAGACCGCCAAACACAATGGATACCAGAATTGCCCTTGCAGGACTCCAGGTTGCAAAAATAACCAGGGCAACTGCCAGCCAGCCATAACCGCCCACACAGCCATGTACCCAGACTCCGGAGGTGGTTACCATGCTCATATACATACCGCCGATACCACAGATACCGCCGCCGATAATGGCAGCACCATATTTATACTTTTCAATGGGGATTCCTGCCGCATCTGCGGTTGCCGGACTTTCTCCCACTGCACGAAGATTCAGTCCTATCCGCGATTTTGCCATAAACCACATCATAATCACAGCCACCACCACAGCAAAATATACCATCCAGTTATACTGAAACAACAATTTTCCAAGCACGGGAATTTGGGATAATCCGGGCAGGTTCAGATTTACAAAAGCTTTTTTTGTCACATCACTGACAGCAATATATCCTCCTGCCTTCTGGGCAAAAAATTCACCGAAAAAGTTTGCCGCACCGGTTCCAAATATAGTCAGTGTCAATCCCGTTACATTCTGGTTCGCCCTAAGTGTAATGGTTAAAAAGCTGTATATCAGTGCCCCGAATGCCCCTGCAAGAAAAGAAGTTATCAAAGCAGTAAGACTGGACACCAGTCCGCTTGGCGTACCGCCCAAAGACATCACAAGCTGTTCATAATAATAAGAGCTTACCAGTCCGGTGATGGCTCCCATGAACATCATGCCTTCCACACCAAGGTTCATGTTTCCTGCTTTTTCTGTAAGAATTTCTCCCAAAGCACCTAATAAAAGGGGAGTTCCTGCCAACACAGCCGCAACAAAAAGGTTACTCAATACATTAAGCATTTTTCTCCTCCTTTCCTCGTACAATCAAACGATAATTAATAAAGAATTCACATCCCAGCATAAAAAACAAAATAATACCTATTAAAACATCCGATGCGGATGCAGGTATCTTAAACTGTGTCTGGATGGTGTTAGAGCCTCTCTCCAGCATGGCAATAAATACTGCCACGATTAACATTCCATAAGGATTCATCTTTGCAAGCCAGGCTACGGTTATGGCAGTAAAGCCTACACCACCTGCTGTGGATTCCGTAATCGTATAGTCAGCTCCTGCAAACTGCAGCATTCCTACCAGTCCGCACAAAGCCCCGGAAATAAACATGGTACGATGATACACCTGCCCCACTTTAATTCCTGCGTAATGTGCCGTATTGGTGCTTTCTCCCACAACGGCAATCTCATATCCCTGCTTTGTTTTCGTAAAATAAATATACGAAACCACCACTAACACCAGTGCCAGAATCCAGCCCCAGTGCACACCAAGCACTTTACTAAGTCTGGCTCCCGGTGCCAGCATTGCCATTTTGGGGAAGCTGCTTCCCGGTGCTTTCCATGGTCCGTTCATCAGATATTTTACAAAGGCTAAGGCTATGTAATTTAACATTAACGTAAACAGGGTTTCATTCGTTCCCCATTTTGACTTAAAAAGTGCCGGAATCAGTCCGTACAGCCCTCCCGCTATCATGGAAGCTGCCATCATTAAAATCACCAGAGGCACCTTAGGGAAAATATGAGCCGTAAACAGTCCGAAATAGCCTGCCGCAACAGCTCCCACAAGAATCTGTCCTTCCCCTCCGATATTCCAGAACTTCATTCTAAAAGCAAAGGAAATCCCAATGGCAGTAATCAGCAGGGGCACCGTAATTTTAATGGTTTCATTCATTACCGTCTTGGACCCCCATGCACCTGTTACCATGGACTTGTATACAGCCAGAGGATTATTTCCCAGACATAAAATCAGAAGACCTCCTGTAGCCAGGGCTAACAGGAAAGCAATCCCACGAATCATCCATGCCTGTTTTCCACTCATGGCATCTCGTTTTGCCATACGAAGCAACGGTTCTTTTGTTTTACTCATCTGACTCATTTTGAGAATCCTCCCTCGCATCTTTTTTCTTTTTCCGGTTCTTATCTACATGAATCATCATAAGACCCACTTCTTCCTTTGTGACCTCTTTCGGGTTTACAATTCCACTGATTTCACCGCCACAGAGAACCATCAGTCTGTCAGAAAGTCCCATAAGTACGTCTAAATCTTCACCGATAAAAATAACCGCAACTCCTTTTTTCTTCTGTTCATTTAATAAGTCATAAATACGGTAAGAAGAATTAATATCCAAGCCCCGTACCGGATAAGCTACAATCAGAACACGCGGCTGACAGGCAATTTCTCTTCCTAACAAGACTTTTTGTACATTTCCGCCGGAAAGCTGTCCCACCGGGGTATCGACACCCGGCGTTGCGATTTCCAGCTCGTCAATCATTTTTTCCGCCAGCTCCCTTGGGGCTTTCCGGTCTACAAAAGGACCTTTGTTATCCCGGTAACTGCGAAGCATCACATTATCCGTCATATCCATGCCTGCAACCAGTCCCATTCCCAGACGGTCTTCCGGTACAAATGCCATGGAAATTCCTTTTTTGGAGATTTCATCAGGACTGAGACCTAAAATATGCTCTTTAATGGGTTCTCCGTTATAGTCTGCCGTATATAGGGCAGAGCCGCCGATGGCAGGATGAATCCCTGCAAGCACTTCACAAAGCTCCTTCTGACCACTGCCTGCAATTCCGGCAACCCCTAAGATTTCTCCGCTGTAGGCCTTAAAGCTAATATTTTTTAAAGCCTTGATACCGTCACCATTCAGGCAGGTAAGGTCCACTACATGAAGACGTTCTTCCCTGTTTTCTACCGTCGGGCGGTTAATTTTAAGGCTGATGGGTCTTCCCACCATTTTTTCCGTAAGCTCCGACTGTGTGGTTTTGCCGGTATCTACAACACCTATGTACTCCCCTTTTCTAAGAATCGCTACCCTGTCGGAAATTGCCATAACTTCATTTAATTTATGGGTAATGATAATAATGGATTTTCCGTCTTTTTTCATATTCCTTAAAACCTCAAACAGCTTTTCTGTTTCCTGCGGCGTTAAAACCGCAGTAGGTTCATCCAGAATCAGAATATCTGCACCGCGATACAGGACTTTGATAATCTCAACCGTCTGTTTTTCAGAGACCGACATATTATATATTTTTTTTGCCGGGTCCAGTTCAAAGCCATATTTTTTTGCAAGCTCGGAGACCTTCCGGTTGACCTCTTTCCGGTTGACAGTAATGCCGCCATCCAGTCCCAGAACAATATTTTCCGCGGCAGACAATACGTCTACCAGTTTAAAATGCTGATGAATCATTCCGATTCCAAGTTGAAAAGCATCCTTCGGTGTCCGGATGGTCACCTGCTTTCCATGCACATAAATATCTCCATGGTCCGGAAAATAAATACCGGACAGCATATTCATCAAAGTTGTCTTACCACATCCGTTTTCTCCCAAAAGTGCAAGAATCTCTCCTTCCCGCAGCTCCAGATTAACATCTTTGTTGGCAACTACTTTTCCGAAGGTTTTTGTGATTTTGTCCATTTTAATGGCAAGATTTTTTGTTTCACCCACTTGATTTCCTCCTGTACGAGTAAAACCAGAGCCGCCATAAGCGACTCTGGTTCTTATGATTCATATTAATTATTCTATAACATTACATCCTTCTACGATATAACACCAGGATGGTGCGGAGGTTTCTTCCTGTTCATGGAAATATTCACCCTCTGCAAGAGTCATGGTCTCACCCTCCGGGCTTGTTCCTGTTAAAGGACCTGCGAATACGTGAAGTTCACCGGCTTTGATGGCTTCTTCAGCAGCTTCGATGGCTTCTTTTGTTCCCTCTGCCGCAATATCTGTATTTAAAGCGGAAAGATATACTGCACCGTCTGCAAGACCTTTACACCAGTCAGTCGGAATTGCTTCCCCGTTTATCACTGCCTTTACAGCTTCTGTTACATAAATGCCCCAGTTAATACGTGCAGAAATCAGGGATGCTTTCGGAGCTGCTTCAATCATATCGTTATTATAACCAACCTGCCATACTCCATTGTCTTCTGCCGTGGTAGCCGGTGCTGTAGAGTCGGAATGCTGTGAAATCACATCGCAGCCTTTTTCAATCAGGGCTTTTGCAACCTGAGATTCTACTGTCGGGTCATTCCATGAGTTTGTATACATGATATCCATGGTTACGTCAGGATTTACACTTTTTGCCCCAAGATAAAATGCTGTATAACCGCTGATAACTTCTGCAAATGGGAATGCTGCCACATAACCGATTTTATTGGTTTCGGTTTTAAGACCTGCCGCAATACCTGCAAGGTAACGAGCTTCATAAATAGATGCAAAATAATTGTGCATATTGCTAAGACCTGAACCTGCTGCCTGGTATCCGGTAGCATGGCAGAACTGAATTTCGGGATATTCTGCTGCAACTTCTTTTACATAATCTTCAAAACCGAAGCTGGTTGCAAAAATGATATTACAGCCTGCATCTACAAGCTCTCTTAATGCAGTATCACATTCTGCACCTTCTGCTATATTAAATTTATTTACAATCTGGTCATCTGATAAGCCAAGGGCTTCCTGCATTGCCAAAGTACCTTCATGGTGATTATAGGTATATCCCATATCACTGGCATCCGATACATGTACAAAACCGACCTTAATGTCTTCTGCCGCAATTCCGGCCGTTGTTCCGTCTGCCGTTTCATCTTCCCCCGCCGCATCATCGGTTACCCCTGTTTCTGTACCGGGGTCAGCCGCTGCCGGAGTACCACAGCCTGTCATAAGACCTGCAATCATTGTTACACAAAGTAATGCACTTAAAATTCTTTTTTTCATAGAATCCTCCTAAAATGTTTTTTATATTTTGCATTAACTCTACTGCCTTGATGTCATCTGACATCAGAATCATTTTATATTTTACGACATTTTTCGTCAATTCACATTTTTTATAAAAAATTAAGACTGTTTTGTCTTTTTTTATACATTCAAGACAATCCAGCCTAATTTTCTGTCATTTTCTCATTTATAAAACCTGTTTTCCGGCAACATATTTTGCTTTTACATCTGATTCCTGATTCAGATAAATAAATCGTTCCAGTCTTTCCGATATACTTAATCCCTCATTATTTAAAATCCTGCTGTCATCTAAAACCACCGCATCAAATTCATATTCTTTTTCAAAGCTTCCGACTCTGCCAAAGAACCCGCCGCCGCCTTTTGTGGCAAGATAAAAGCTTTCTGCGGCTGTCAGTGGTGCCAGTGAATCATCCACCAGACGCCATCTGAGCTTGGATGCCTGTATGGCATGCATCATGGCAGTAAACAGATTTTCCGTAGCCCCTCCTGCCACATCACTTCCAAGACCTACGTGTAACCCCTCATTCAGATATTTACGTATGGGAGCTATGCCTGCTACCACGTTCATATTGGATTCCGGGCAGTGGGCAATATAAACCTCCTGTTTCTTCATTTCCTGTATTTCTTCCTCACAGGAATAAATGCAGTGTGCCATAACCGTAGGACATTCCCCTCCAAACAGTCCAAAGTGGGAATATGCCTGTGCATAATAAGAAGCATAAGGACAAAGCTCCTTTACCCATGCAATTTCTCCTTTATTTTCTGACAAATGAGACTGCAACGGCAGGGCATATTCTTGTTGTATCTTTTTCAGCTCTTCCATCAGTTCATCACTACAGCTTGGGGTAAATCTGGGGGTAAGAATGGGCAGGGTGTTTTTAAAACGTTTCCCTGCTTCCTGCACCCAGAATCTGGTGTCATCAGCTGCTTCTTTCACACTTTTCTCCCTAAGATAATCGGGAGAATTTCTATCCATATTGACCTTGCCTACCATGGTATGCAGTCCGCTTTTTTCCAAAAGCTCCATCAAAATCAAAGTAGCTTTGGCATGAATGGTGCCAAATATACAGGCTCTGGTAGTGGCACTTTTTACCATTCTGTCTACAAATCCGGCATAAGTTTTACGTGCATATTCTGCATCTTCATACTTTGCCTCTTCCGGAAATGTATAGCGGTTCAGCCACTCCAGTAATTCCAAATCCATATGCAGTCCGCGATAGGTATACTGCGGTGCATGCATATGCAAATCTATAAGACCGGGAATAATCAGATGTTTTTCATAATCTATCACTTTTATGTTCTGATATTTTGCCGGAAGCTCCTTAAATACTCCTTCCACCTTTCCCTCTTTGCAAACAAGAAAACCATTCTCCATAGTTTCCAGTTCTGTTAATGATTTGCTGTAACAGATATCTCCTTTTATTGCAAATAAATTTGTTTCCATGTAATTTCCTTCCTGTCAGATACTTTTTCGTATATGCTGTTTTAATAAAATCTATTTCACATATTTTTAACCAATAATTGGTTACCATCACAATCTGAACATAACACATTTTCTTTCTTTATACAATGAATTTTTCCTGCTGACGCAGACGAAATCTTTTTCGTGGCAGATAAGCAAAAAAGCACGAATCCTTTGATTCATGCTTTTCTAATAGCGAGAGGGGG
>CAZDAT010000046.1:0-12809 GCA_964503695.1 uncultured Lachnospiraceae bacterium | reverse complement strand
GAATCCCCATTCGAATCCGTCTGCTCTTGGTGCTTCTGCCATTTCACCGATTACCCAGTTACCGTTTGGCATGAATAATGCTTTGTTGTCCAATACTAACTGCTGATTTTTCTGGAAGTTATCATCGTTAGCATTTGCAGGTGTTGTGCTTTCTGTGTAGTCAGCTAATTTGTCTAAGATTGCATATACGGTTTCAGCTTCTTCTGTTTCCCAGATACCTTCTTCATACTGAAGAACATTTGCAAAATTGTCACCAAATGCTTCATGCATTAAAGCATAAAGGAAAGCATCGAAGTAACCAGCTGTAGGATATGTAAATAATGCAATACCTTCTTTTGCTGCTTCATCGCCTAAAGCCCACATTTCATCCCATGTTGTAGGAACTTCCCAGCCTTTTTCTGCAAATAATCCTGCATTGTAGAATAATCCGCATGGGCTGTAGAACATAGGCATAAGATAGATTTTGCCATCGCCGTAAGGCTGTGTGATTGTGTTGTCTGTAAATCCGCCGCTCATTTTGTCAGCTACGGTAACGTCTTCACCAGGAACGGTTAAATCCATTACATCTGTTAATTCAACTAAGTTGTTGTCTTTGATGAAGGTTTCTGTCATACCGGATTCAGCACCCATGGCACGCATGATAACATCAGGGTAATTTCCTGCTTTCATGTCAGGGGAGATAACATCTTCCAGATTCTTGTCAACGGTAAGTTCTACCTTGATTCCTGTTACATTTTCAAATTCTGCTGCTACCTTTTCCCAGATTTCAGCACCGTATGCAGTTTCTACTGCTGCTACTTTTACAACACCGGCTTCTTCGCTGTCTGCTGCATCTGTAGCTTCTGCATCTTCTTCTTTGGTTTCTGCTTCTGTTGTGTCTGCAGGTTCGCTTGTTTCAGCAGAACTTCCGCCACAGCCGACTAACAGACTGGCAACCATTGCTACACTTAAAAGTGAGCTTAAAAGTTTCTTTTTCATTTTATTTTCCTCCTTCTTTTCAAGGCAGACAAAACGCATCTGTCCTTGTAAGTTTAGTATAGCTTTTCTTACATTTGGTGCAAGCTTATTATTGCTGTCTTTTTTAGATATCTTGCGGTTTTATCTGTTTTTCCCATAAACTTTTGTCAATTTATTTCCATATTCTGTAATTTTTTACCATTTTTCTTATAATTTTACTCCCCATTTTGTCAAACTTATACATTTTAAATCGTTTTTCTTTCTGTACCTTTTCCCTGTTTTTCACATTTTTATTTTCATTGCTTCTTTTTGGTCAAATTGCTATAATTATCTTGTTATTAATGTGTACGTAAACCTCGGGATGCTTCCGGTTCAGAAGCTTTCCCCATCAGCAGGAGATATCTATGAGTTACCATACTTACGAAATCCTACAGGAAGGATTTTTATCGCAAAATACAAAGCTTCTTTATATCAGCTCCTCCAAGTATAACGGGGACTGGCACAGTGTTCCCCATACCCACAACTGTTCCGAATTATTCTTTGTGGTGGAAGGGGAAGGAGAATTTCTGATAGAGTCCGACACTTATCCGGTCGCCTCCAATGACCTTGTCATTGTAAATCCTAATGTTCTTCATACGGAGGTCAGCCTGAATGCTGCTCCTTTACGTTATATTGTACTGGGAATCGAAGGGCTGGAGCTGGTCTCTTCACCGGAAGACGACAATGCAGTATTCTGCATTTTAAATCTGAAAAATATCCGCGATACGGTTTTACACCATCTGTATATGATACTAAGTGAAATTGAAAACAAAATGCCGGGCTATCAGTTAATCTGCCAGAATATGACAGAGGTTCTCCTGGTGCTTCTTGGAAGACAGACAAAAGCCATTACCATGCCTGCCCCTATCCTTCCCAAAACCTCCCGTCTGTGCGGCAGTACCAGACGTTACATTGACAGCCACTATCAGGAGGAAATTACCCTGGATAAGCTGGCAGAGCTGAATCATGTCAGCAAATACCATCTGGCACACGCCTTTAAAGAGGAATATGGAATTTCTCCCATTAACTATTTAATCAACAAGCGGGTTGAAGAGGCAGAACATCTGCTTACCACTACGGATTTTTCACTGTCTCTCATCAGCCATACCACCGGCTTTTCCTCTTCCAGCTACTTTGCCCAGATTTTTAAAAAGCAAAAAGGCTGTTCCCCCAGGGAATACCGTAAGAGTAAGGGCATCAAATAAAGTTCTTCCCTTTTAAGTGCATGACCGCGGTTCTGCCACCGACCTGCCGTCATGAATGTAGGGCTGCAGGATGCAGGAATAATCCCTTCTTTTAAAGTCCATGTTTTCCATCATTCTAAGCAGCCTTTTTGCCACCTCCACACCCATAATGTTTCCCTGATGTACGGAACAGGTGATTCCGCAGTTTTCCCAGTCTTCCCCGGAATAATCAAAGCAGACTAGGGAATAGTCTCCCGGCACTTCCTTTTCCATATCTTTTAAGACGTTTTGTACCATCTTAAGCAGCATATAATTGCAGCACACGATTGCCGTACATTCCGGCAGTGCCTTGATAAATTTATAGATTTCCTTTTCAAAGCTTTTTTTATAAGCTGAGGAGGAAACACACCATTTCACATAATCGTCATCAAACACACAGCCATATTTCTGCAGGGCTTTGACATAACCGCAGAATTTTTCCGTACTCTGGTGATTATCCGCCATAAAAATTCCCATGATTTTCTTATGTCCATATTCTGCCAGTCTGCAAATCAGGGCATCCGCACCGGAAATATCATCGTTGGTGACCTTGGAGCATTTCAGCTCCTTATAATAATTGTTATAAAAAATAATCGGAATGTTTTTTTCCAGAATACCATAATAACAATCCAGATTCGGATTCACGATACTTGCCATGACTCCGTCTATGATAAATCCGTCAAAATTATTATGCATCACTTCATCCAGGCAGGCACGTTCATTAGAAAAACGATTGTTGGTAAAATAGATTCTCAAATCGGTGGTTTCTTCCTCAAACACACTCCGGATGCCGCTAAGAAGCCCCCTGTTGGCATCCGGGTCCTGCCCCTGTAAGATTACCCCTATTTTTCTTGACATACCGGGGCGTTTTTCTTTATCGGAAACGGCAACCTCCTTTTTAAAAAAGCTGCCGCTTCCCTGTACTTTATAAATCAAACCTTCCCGCTCCAATGCATTCATGGCAGAGCGGATGGTGTCCCTGCTGACATTTAACCGTCTTGTCAGGGCATTCTCGGAAGGAAGCTTATTGCTGACTGCAAAACGGTTTTCTTCTATGTAATCCCGAAGCCACTGATAGACCAGTGCCTGTTTTCCTTTTCTTTGCTGCATATAAACTCTCCTTTTGTCTGCCTGCCCTTTTTTCTTTAATCTGTTATCTCAGGTTCTGTGTGTTCTGCTTCTTTTATCCATGCAAGAAGCCGTTTTCTCAAATCCAGCTTCACCTGTGTGTAAGCCTCATCATGAATCAGGTTATTCAGCTCATATGGGTCTTTTGTCAAATCGTATAAGAAGTCATCTGCATAGACCTCTGCTGCCGCAACCTTTCCTCCATGGGCACCGGGAGCATATACGGAATAAGCATATTCCGGTGTACGGATGCAGCGGCCCACACGGCTTTCCGATATCTGTGCAAAGGCTTCATTCTTCCTGCCGGGAAGTTTTCCGGCTACCACGTCTGCCAGATTTTCCCCAATCATGTCATCTCCCACGTCAATGCCTGCCATGGCACAGATGGTCTTGGGAAGACTGGAGGTACTTACAATATCCCTGCATTCCATTCCGCCCTTAAATTCTCCTCCGGCAATGACAAAAGGTACTTTTAAGCAGGCATCATGCATGGAACGCTTGTAGTCATCATAACCATTTAAGTGCTCGTCTTTATTTCTGGTAAGGAAATGGGAGCCATGGTCAGATACATAAATAATCACTGTATTCTCATAGATTCCTTTTTCTTTTAACTTATCAATTACTTTTCCAAGGTTTTCATCTAAAGATGCACACTGACCAAGATAGTCAGGATATTCTTCTTTATAATTGCCTCCTAAGGCAGCCAGGTCTTCCGGCACTTCATAGTCTTTATATTTTTCCTTTGAGCCTTCCGGTCCCTCGTAATGCTTTCTGTCATTCTGGTGATGCGGCTCAATGTGGGAAATGGTCATAAAGAAAGGTTTTTGCTCATCCCTTTGTTCAAAAAATTCCAGTGCCATATCCGTCAGACAGTCCACACGATAACCGGTAAAGTCAATTTTATTGTTATTTTCATCAAATACATAGCCGTCATAGCCATGACTGGTAAACTCCAGAACATCGGCGGTTCTCCAGAATCCGGTATAACCGCCCCGCAGTTCTTTCGGGATGGCAGTAATGGTATGGTCAATGGTGGGTTTTTGCTCCAGCTCTCCCTCGCTTGCCAGATGCCATTTTCCGATATAGGCAGTTTCATATCCGGCTTCTTCCATATAATTTCCCAAAGTTTTTACATCTTTTGGAAGCATCTGGTTATTTCTAAAGCAATTAATTTCTGTTGCCCATTTTCCGGTCTGGAACATGGCACGACAGGGTCCGCAGACGGGCTGTGCCGTAAAAGCATTATCAAATTTAATTCCCTCTTCTGCCAGTTTATCAAGGTTTGGCGTAATCTCTAATTTTTGTCCGTAGCAGCCGCAGGTATCTGCCCTCTGCTGATCGGAAAAATACAGTACAATATTTGGTCTCATGCGTTTGTTTCCCCTTTCTTCGCTTCTTTTACCTTATTTATGATTATCATGGATAATGCTCCAATTATCAAGACTAAAAATGCGATACAGTACCAGCTGCTTACAAAAATAGAGAAGTTTCCATCCGTAAGAAGAAGGGCTCTCCTGAAATTCGTCTCGGTCATGTTTCCCAGTACCAGTCCGAGTAAAACAGGTACTGTGGGCATATCCAGTTTTTTCATAATCCATGCAATGGCCGCAAACACAAGAATCACCCCTACGTCAAAGTAAGATTTATTGACGGAATAAGCCCCTGCAAAGCAGAACATTACGATAATGGGTGTCAGAATTTCCTGCGGTACGGAAACAATCTTTGCAAAAATATCCGTCAGATATCTTCCCTGTATAAACATAAACAGGTTGACAAAGATTAAACCAATCATAATGGCATACATAATATCTCCCTGGGTCGTAAACAGGGACAATCCCGGATTTAACCCATTAATCATCAGTGCGGAAAGCATGATTGCCACACAGCCGTCTCCCGGAATCCCCAGGGTCAGTAACGGAATCAGGGTCGCTCCGGTTACCGCATTATTGGCAGATTCTGCTGCCGCTATTCCCTCAACGGAACCATGTCCGAATTCTTCTTTATGCTTTGACATGGATTTCGCCCGGTCATAACTAAACCAGGATGCCATGGAAGCTCCCGTTCCCGGTATGATTCCTATAATTACACCGATAATGGAAGATACAATGGCAGGTTTTATCATTCTTTTTGCTTCTTCTTTTGTAATCTTATCTTCGGTTTTAATCTTACTGGTATCCAGCTTCAGTCTTCCAGCTTTTCCTTCCGCTTTGCCTAAGATTTCCACCAGTGCAAATAAACCGATCAGACAGATGGCAAGGTCCAGCCCCATATAAAGACGGCCTATCCCAAAGGTAAAACGGTCATAGCCTGTCAGCGGGTCTGCTCCCACGCAGGATATGAGAAGTCCAAGAGCCGCGGATATGAGTCCCTTAACCAGACTTTTCCCGGAAATTCCTGCAATGATGGTAAGACCAAATAAGCACACCAGGAAATATTCTGCCGTTCCAAGCTGGGCTGCCACTTTTGCTACCTGTGGTGCTAAAAACAACAGGGCAAGTGCGGAAAAGATGCCTCCAAAGGTAGAGGCATACAGGGCAATCCTCAATGCCGTTTTCGTTCTTCCCTTCTGTGACAGAGGATGTCCGTCAAGCATGGTGGTTGCCGCATGGGGCGTTCCCGGTGTATTGATTAAAATCGCGGATACACTTCCTCCGTACCCTCCGGCACAATAGATTCCGAGCAAAAACATCATGCCGGGAATGGCAGTCATTTTATAGGTAAATGGTAAAAACAAAATAATACATAAGATAACCGTAAGACCGGGAATCGCTGCAAAAATGGAACCGATAAATACCCCCAGGTTCATCCAGAGAAAGTTTTCAACTGTAAATAACTGTCCCAGGGCAGGTACGATATATTCTAACATTTTTCCTTCCTCCTTCTTTTAAAAATTCACATTCAGTATAAATTTAAATACTGCCCAGATTCCTACTGCAAAAGCTATGGTTATGGCATAATAACTTTTCTTTTTACAACGAAAAAAAAGCAAAAAGCTGACCGCACAAAACAAGGCTCCCACAACAAACAAATCTGTCACATTGCATAAAAACCAGAATATCAGCAAAATTCCGAAAATAATCAGGGCTTTTACTTCTACCAGCGCATTAATGGTCTTTTTTTCAATTTCTTCTTTTCGATAAATCTTCAAAAGATTCTGTATAAATACGATGACGGAGCCGCCAATCATAATATAGCAAAGATAAGTCGGAAATGCCGCTCCGCTTACTACCTCGTCTTTTCCTACCGTTACCTGGCCCGGAATACACAATAAAAGCAGGATTCCCACAAAAAAGAAGCATACCGCCCCTGCAATATCCGTAGGAATCGTAATTTCTTTTTTAGCAAGCTTCTCACCTGTTTTATCCAGCCATGCATCTGTTTTTTTCATAAATTCATTCATCTTTTCTTCCACCTTTTTGAACTTAAAAAAGCGGTGCGGGAGTTACCATCCCGTACCGCCCTCTTTATCTTACCTTAATTCGCAACAAGGTCATAATACTCGTTTACAATATTTTTTACATTTTCGATGTGTTCCAGTACCTGGTCTTCTGTCATGGTATCTACTTCCAGAAGCATGGTATCGCTTAACCAGGAAGCCACTTCGTCATCTGCTAAAATGTCATCATATAAAGCCTTTAAGTCAGCAACCTTCTTGGTATCTGCTCCTTTTCTTGCCATAATGAAGCAACGGTTACGGAAATACGGATATCCATATTTACCCACACCTTCTACTCCGGCAAAAGGACCTTCCGCAATATCTTCTCCGTCAAAGGCACATACGATGGTTACACCCTCCTGCTGGTAGGTTTCCAGAATCTGTGACTGGTGAGACACTGCAAAGTTGGTTTCTCCCCTGGCTACTGCCTGTGCTGCTTCTGCCGCGGAGCTGTAGGCTACCAGCTTTAACTGTTCGCCATATCCCATGGAACCAAACAGGGAAGCTGCAAGGAAAGCTTCGGAGCTGGTGGCACCATTGACAGCCACGGAGATTTCGTTACCTTCTGCCATATAAGCTTCCAGCTCTGCAATATTATTGATTTCCAAAGATGCATCCGCACTCATGACAAATACGGAAGAATACAGATTTTCCACAAAAGTAAAGTCATCATAAGTAAACTGTAACTTTGCAGGGTCAAGAATGGTAGTAATGGCAAATAAACCTTCGCCTGCAAATACCAGTTCCGGATCCTCTGCCTTTGTGTTGGACACCCAGGTATTTACGGTTGCCGCATCTCCTTTTATGGCATCTGCCACTAAAATAATGTTGTCAGAATATTCTGTAGAAAGTGCTGCCGCTTTCTGGCTCACCATGGCAGCCACACCGGAAGGTGCCCATGGACAGGTTACGGTCCAGGTCTCCGTTTTGTCACCACAGCCTGCAAGACAGGTGGCAATCATTAGTACACTTAAGATAAATGAAACTGCTCTTTTCATTGTTTTTTTCTCCTTTCATTTGTTTCATCGTTCCAGTTTTTATAGCTTCATTATAGTCACAGCCCCTTTTTTATTCAAGCAGGTTTCTTCTTTTTTACAATAAAGTTGTAGGTTTTTCATCTTTTTATTCGTCACTTGTATGAGACTATGTTAATTTATGCACTTTCTTTTTGTGCATTTTCACCAGTATTTTCTTTATATACAATCACTTTGCCACATGCTATTATTATAGATAATCAGTAAACTCATAAACCTGTCATGGTTCTTATGAGTTTTGCAATTACCTACAACATTATCAAAATAGAAAGCAGGTTTATTTATGCCCCCGATTCACATTATGCTAAAACCCGCCAGCGGTCAGTGTAATATGCACTGTAACTATTGTTTTTATATGGATGAAGCAAGCAGACGCCAGACCCGTTCTTACGGCACCATGAGTCTTGACACTCTGGAAAACATCATAAAAAAAACACTCGCCATCTGTAAAGAATGCTGTTCTTTTATTTTTCAGGGAGGAGAGCCTACCCTGGCAGGTCTTGATTTCTTTAAGGCGGCTGTGGAATATGAAAAAAAATGGAATGTAAATCATGTGCAGATTGAGAACTGTCTTCAGACCAACGGAATCCTTATCAATGAAGACTGGGCTGTTTTTTTACATAAAAACCGTTTTCTTGTGGGGCTTTCCATCGACGGCACCAGAGAAATCCACAATGCCTGCCGTATGTTTCCGAACAAAACAGGTACTTTTGACCAGGTATTGCAGGCGGTGGAGCTTTTCAAAAAGCATCATGTGGAATTCAATATTCTTACGGTGGTCACAGGCTATGCCGCAGACCATGCAAAAGAAATTTATTCTTTTTACCAGAAGCAGGGCTTTGAATGGCAGCAGTATATTCCCTGCCTGAATCCCCTGGAAGAAGAAAACAGCCATTATGATTATTCTCTTTCCGTACCGGATTACGCAAAGTTTCTAAAAACATTGTTTGACTGCTGGTACGAAGAGGCTCTTCATGGCCATTTAAGATATGTACGCTATTTTATCGGGCTTATGAATCTTTTATGCCGTCAGGCACCGGGTGTCTGTGAAATGAACGGCATTTGCAGCAGACAATATGTCCTGGAAGCCGACGGCAGTATTTTTCCCTGTGACTTCTATATGACTGATGAATACCTTTTAGGAAATTATCTGACAGATTCCATGGAAGAAATTGAAAAGAAGCGAAAAGACCTTCAATTTATCGAAAAGTCCGAGGTTCTTCCTTCCGACTGTCACAACTGCCACTGGCTCTATCTCTGCCGGGGCGGCTGCAAAAGAGACCGTCTTTTTTCCAGGGAAGATACTTACGGGAAAAACCGCTACTGCGAAGCTTATCAGGAATTCTTTAAATATGCTTACCCCCGGCTTGACAAACTCGTACGGCTGTATTCCCAGCTTTATTCTTAAGCTTCATTTTCTAAAAAGAACAGCATTATATACAAATAAACCGACTTTTGAACGCAAGCGAAACGAAGGTTTATTTATATATAATGCTGATTTTCAAAAATTCATTTTCTGAAACAGCTCCTATTTCCAGAGATGCTCCGGATATAAGCCGTTATCTTTTAACTTCTGCATGGCCTCTGCCACCAATGGCTTATCTTCCTTATAAGTCACCCCATGCCACTGGTCATGGGACTTTAATACCGTTACGGTTGCCTTCTCTTCTGCCAGAAGCTCACTGACAACTGCCGGAAGATAGCATTCACATTTCATGGGATTGGTTTTTAAATTTTTTGTCAAAAATGCAGGAAATCTTGCGTTAATTTCCTGTAAAATGCTGTAACTAAATCCCCACATATTCATGGAAACCATAGTATCCGCATCTATAAAATTCCAGCTTGCACCATCATCCTCTGTATATGCAATTCTTCCGTCTTTTTTTTCAATCCTTGTTTTTTCCGTCACCGAAATAAGCTCCTGTTTCTCATTAACGGCACAGACACCACGGGAAACATATCCGTTTTCCGTAATGGTTTTTCCAAGCTCATATCCTACCATGGCATAACGATATTTTGCATCATCCTGATGGGTACTTAAGAAATCATAAATAAGCCGGAATGCTTCCACTCCATAATAATCATCTGCATTAATCACTGCAAAAGGTCCGTCTATCTTTTCCATACAGCTTAATACCGCATGGGCTGTTCCCCAGGGCTTCACACGACCTTCCGGCACTTCAAATCCTTCGGGAATGTTATTTACATCCTGAAATGCAAATTCTACTTCCATTTTGGAGGAAACCACATCCCCTATGACTTCTTTAAATACTTCCAGATTTTCTCTCTTAATGATGAAAATAACCTTTTCAAAGCCTGCTCTTTTTGCATCATAGATGGAAAAATCCATAATCATATGTCCTGCGGCATCAATCTTATCAATCTGCTTTAAGCCGCCATACCGGCTGCCCATTCCGGCCGCCATGATTACCAATACCGGTTTTTTCATTCTTTCTTTCCTTTCTTTGTTTACCATTTTTAACTTAAAACACCACTTTTATGTACTATTTAAAAAGTATCCAGTGCCAGCTTTGCCGCACCGATGCTTCCTGCATCATTTCCAAGTGAAGCTAAGGCAAACTCTACATTTTTATTGGCAAAGAAAGCTCTCTGCCGATAATTTTTTTCCACATAAGTAAGTAAAATCTCGCCTGCCTTTGAAACACCGCCGCCAATTACAAAAACCGCCGGGTCAGCAATTGCCGCCATAATCGCAAGTCCGGAACCCAAATATTTTCCAAACTGCTCTGCCACTTCCATGGCTACCGCATCACCTTTTTTTACCGCATCCCAGATACTTTTTGCCGTAATCTCTTCTTCGTTTAAAATAGTGTCCCTGGTATCCTTTTCCAACTGTTTTTTTGCCAGCCGGACAATTCCCGTTGCAGAAGCATACTGCTCAAGACAGCCTTTATTTCCACAGCCACAGCACTCTTCTTCTTCATAATCCACGGTTACATGGCCGCCTTCACCTCCGGCACCATGTTCCCCTACGATTAACCTGCCATTTACGATAAATCCGCTTCCTACTCCCGTGCCGAGAGTAATCATGACCATGTTTTTCCTGCCTTTGCCGCCGCCCTGCCACATTTCGCCAAGAGCCGCCACATTGGCATCGTTACCGATAACCGCAGACATTCCGGTTAATTCTTCCAGTTCCTTCTTAACTTCCTTATACTTCCATCCCAGATTGGCAGTACCGTTTACCACGCCCTCAGCGGTTACCGGAGCCGGAACGCCCACACCGATTCCAATGACCTCTTTTCTTGCAATATTTTTTTCTTCCATTTTTGCCTGTATTGCCCCGGCAATATCCGGCAGGATTTTTGCTCCCTCATTTTGTGTATAGGTCGGAATCTCCCATTTATCAATGCACGTTCCTTCCTGTTCAAAAAGTCCCAGTTTTACTGTGGTTCCTCCAATATCTACGCCAAACACATACTTCATTTTTCTTTTCCCCTTTCCAGTTTTAAAGTTCAAACAACTGCGTTTTTTCTTATCTATAAATTTATCAGAATTTTCCCAAGAATACAACCCGGAAGAGCCTCTTCTTTCCAGACAGATTTCACAAAAGAGCCATCGCATTAAGATTTCTTTTCTTAATGCGATGGCTCCTTAATATGTTCCGCTTATTTGCCGATTATACTTCCGGCTCTTCTGCCACTACTTCAATTTTTACTTTCGGTTTTCTTTCTGTACTTGCAAAAGCACCGACAATCATAAAAATTACTCCTGCAAGAAGGCAGACACAGCTTGCAATCATCAGATAGAATACAGTCCATCCTTCGGTATTCATACTGTTCCAGGAAAACAATCCGGAAATCATAAGAATACGTGCACTGATATGTCTTGCAATTACTACTGTATACAGTGCAATTGCTGCATATGCAAGAATGGCTCTTTTTAAATCACCTTTTTTCTGCATCATTTTCATAAAATTCGGAACTGCAGCGGCTGCGGCTACTGCCACAATGCCTACCACCAGCAGTGTTGCCATAAATGCAAAATCATTCATTTTATTTGCTTCACTGATATTATTACCGATTACTAAAGTAACCAGACCAGCCACACCCAAGACTGCGGCTGCCGTATTCATATAAAAAGCTAATCCCTGTTCTTTCAAAGACATTATTCTACCTCGCTTTCTTTACGCTTATCAGATACCACATAAAGACCAAGGCAGGCTGCTGTTGCGATTCCTGATACTGCAATCAGTACAATATAAAGCATACGCCACCATGTCATTACCTGTTCAATATGTGTTGTACTGTTATAACGGTTCATAAGGTTACTCTGGCTCATTGCATATAATACATTATGTGTAGATTCTTTAACTGCCTTCTGCAAAGTAGCATCCCCGCTTAATAAAGCTGTGCTTACTTTATTTCCATCAACCTGACCGCTGAAGGAAGAGGTATTTTCCAGTGTCGTGTTTCCATAGAAGCCGGACATACCACGGGTGTCATAACAGGTAACTCCTGAGGTAAGCACGGCACCATAAATATCCATATCATCATAGATATCGGTTACAGCATAACCTACAAAGCCCCATTCATTTTTCAGAATCTGTGTCATCATTTCATAACTTGCGGTACATTCTACCGGACCAATCTTACTGAAGGATACCATCAGTCCACGCATACCTGCGTCTTCTTCTTCGGTATCATATTTGGTTGCTTCAAAAGCAATCTGGTATGCACGAAGCTCTACTTCTCTTGCACGCTGTTCTGTCATATACGGTGCCACACCTGCACGATTGGTTTCCTGGTCATTAAATGCATAATGCTTGGGAGCTGCAATCAAACCATATTCCAGTGCACCAATGGCAAATTCCATGGCACAGTTACCGGATAATACCGGGTCTTCTGAATAATATTCACCATTACGGCCGTTATACGCATGACGATGGGTATTTAATCCCGGTCCCCAGAGAATCGGAATACCTACAAATAAGGATTCTTCTCCGATAAAGTTACCGATTTCATACTGAAG
>CAZDAT010000045.1:0-13008 GCA_964503695.1 uncultured Lachnospiraceae bacterium | reverse complement strand
TATTTTGTATTAAATGATGAACGTCAGCTTTTATATGAAAAAATCGAAAAAAGAGTGGATGAAATGCTTGCAGAAGGTCTTGTGGAAGAAGTAAAACAATTACAGCAGGCAGGCTATGATAAGACTTTTGTTTCCATGCAGGGGCTTGGCTACAAAGAAATCCTAAGCTGCCTGACAGGAGAGATTCCCTTAGAGGAAGCCGTTTACCTGATTAAGCGGGACACCAGACATTTTGCCAAACGCCAGATTACATGGTTTAAGAGAGAGAAAGATGTTATCTGGGTAAACAAACCGGAGTTTTCTTATGATAATGCAAAAATTCTGGAATATATGTATGAAAAAATTTTTGAAATAAAACCATAGATTTATCAGATACATTAAAAGAAAGGAAAAGAGAGATGTTAGAAAAATATTATCAGCAAATGGGAATTTCTTCCGAAGTTTATGCTCTGGGAGAACGTATCCTTGAAACATTGAAGCCGCGTTTTGAACAGATTGACAAAAACGCAGAGATAAATCAGTTAAAAGTATTAAAAGCCTTTCAGGAATGCAATGTAAGTGAAGCCTGTCTGCTTGGAACCACGGGATATGGATATAATGATTTAGGGCGTGATACCCTGGAAAGTGTCTATGCAAAAGTATTTCAGACAGAGGATGCCCTGGTACGCCCCCAGATTACCTGCGGAACCCATGCCCTGGCACTGGCTCTGATGAGCAATTTAAGACCGGGGGATGAGCTGTTAAGTCCTGTTGGAAAGCCTTACGATACCCTGGAGGAGGTTATCGGCATCCGGGAAAGCAAGGGTTCCTTAAAGGAATACGGCATTAGTTACTCACAGGTAGATTTACTGGAAGACGGAAGCTTTGATTATGAGTCCATAAAAAAGGCAATTAATGAAAAAACGAAACTGGTTACCATCCAGCGTTCCAAAGGCTACCAGACCAGACCCACCTTGTCCGTAAAACGGATTGGGGAATTGATTTCCTTTATCAAAAACATCAAGCCGGATGTTATCTGCATGGTAGACAACTGCTACGGCGAATTTGTCGAAACCATGGAACCCACGCAGGTGGGAGCGGATATGGTGGTTGGTTCCCTCATCAAAAATCCCGGCGGCGGACTGGCTCCCATCGGAGGCTACATTGCCGGGAAAAAAGAATGTGTGGAAAATGCCGCTTTCCGCCTTACCAGTCCGGGGCTTGGAAAAGAAGTGGGGGCATCCCTTGGAATTTTAAGTTCCTATTATCAGGGACTGTTTTTAGCTCCTACAGTAACTGCCGGAGCATTGAAGGGAGCCATTTTTGCAGCCAACCTTTTTGAACAGGCAGGCTTTCAGGTGGTTCCAAACAGTACGGAAAGCAGACACGATATTATTCAGGCCGTGACCTTTGGAAAACCGGAAGGAGTGATTGCTTTTTGTGAGGGCATCCAGAAAGCGGCTCCCGTTGACAGCTTCGTGACTCCGGAAGCCTGGGATATGCCGGGATATGACAGTAAGGTAATCATGGCAGCAGGTGCTTTTGTTTCCGGTTCTTCCATTGAACTAAGTGCCGATGGACCGATAAAGCCTCCCTATGCAGTTTATTTCCAGGGCGGACTTACCTGGCAGCACGCAAAATATGGAATTTTAAGTGCATACCAGTCTGTAAAAAATGCAGGCTTAATCAGATAAGCCGTCGAAAGACGCGAAAAAATTTCCGGCTTCTTTATATACAGAAAGCAGGAATTATGGTAATATAATCTGGATATAAGCATATGAGAAAGGAATAAAATACCAATGAAACACAAGAATAACTGGACCTGTCTGTTATTGATTTTAGCAGGGATTGTTTTGGGTGGATTTATCGGTAATATGTTTCCTGACAGTTTCTTAAGTTTTGGACAGACTTTCGGACTGACCTCTCCGGTAATACTGGACTTAGGGATTTTATGTGTCACCTTTGCACTGACCATTAAAATTACCATTGCCAGCATTATAGGAATTATTTTAGGAATTATTATTTACCGCTTTTTGTAGGAATTGGTTGCAATCCTTATTTTATATTCTTCATGTTTTCTTGTCTGGAGAGAAGAGAAAGCAGGAATATGGATGAAAACAAAGCAAACTGGGAAGAGATTCTTCCCTATGAAAAATTCGAAAAATATGGTGCTTCTGCACTGACAGATGCAGAACTTTTAGCAATTATTATTCGAACCGGTACCAAAGACAAAAATTCCGTTGAACTGGGAAAGCAGATTCTTCAGATGGGCTGTGATTATGGACAGTCCAGCGGACTTCTTTCTTTACAGCATCTGTCTTTGGAAGAACTAATGAAAATAAAGGGCATCGGAAAAGTGAAAGCCATCCGTTTAAAATGTGTTACGGAATTTTCCAAAAGAATTGCCATGGAAAGCTTCCGGACAGGAATCCGATTTGACTCTCCCAAAACCATAGCCGACTACTATATGGAACAGGTACGGCATCTGGAGGTGGAGCAGGTGATTTTGGTCATGACAGATTCCAAAAATCAGTTTTTAAAAGACTGTGTACTTTCTACGGGTACTGTCAACACTTCCCTTTTATCACCACGTGAAATATTTCTGGCTGCCATGAAGGTTCAGGCAGTCCGCATTTTACTGGTGCACAATCATCCCAGCGGAGACCCGACACCCAGCAGGGATGATATCCTGATTACAAAAAGAATTCATGAAGCATCCCAGATAATGAATATTCCTCTGGTAGACCATATTATTATCGGAAACAATACTTACATGAGTTTAAAAGAACTAAGATACTTATAAAAAGAGAAAGGAGCTTTAGACCATGGCAAATAACATATTTGGTATTGATCTTGGCACAAGTAATATTAAAATTTATAATCGGGCTGATGATTCTGTAATGACCCAGAAAAACATGATTGCCATTGAAAACAAAAAAACATTTTTTGCTTATGGTGATTCTGCTTTTGAAATGTATGAAAAAGCACCGGGGAATATTGTTGCCTCTTATCCTGTATGCAACGGTGTTATTGCAGATATCAAAAACATGGAAACACTATTAAAATATTTTATCAATGACCTTTCCGGCGGAAACATAAAACCGGCGGACTATTATGTGGCAGTTCCCACGGATGTTACCGAAGTAGAAAAAAGAGCCTTTTATGATTTGATCAAGGATGCCAACGTAAAAGCCAAAAAAATCATGGTAGTGGAAAAAGCCGTTGCAGACGGTCTCGGACTGGATATTGATGTAAAAAATTCCCAGGGTGTGATTATTGTAAACGTAGGATATGATACTACGGAGGTTTCCATACTCTCCTTGGGAGGTATTGTTTTAAGCCGTCTGATTAAGGTCGGCGGACTGAAATTTGATGAAGCCATCCGTACTGCCATCCGAAACGAATTCAGCCTGTTAATCGGCGGAAAGACAGCCGAAAAGGTTAAGATTAATCTGCGTGAACTGGAAAAAGCCGGAAAACCTGCCATTGTTTATGGGCGTGACATTGTCAGCGGTCTGCCCGTAGAACGCCAGATTCCGACAGAGCTGGTAAGCAATGCCTTAATTGAAAGTTTTAATACGATTATAGATAGTATTAAAGTCATTCTGGAACGCACTCCACCGGAACTGGGAGCAGATATTTATAAGCATGGTATCTATCTTACAGGAGGTGCTTCCCAGGTAAGTCATTTAGCTGCCTTAATGCAGAAAGGTACCGGATTAAAGGTAAATGTCTGTGAAAACCCGATAGAAAGTGTAGCCAGGGGTTTAGCCAGAGTAATCAAAGATGATAACTATAAATCTGTAGCGTATTCCATTGAAGGGATGGGAAGATGAGTCCTGTATTAAAAAGACCAAAGGAGAAATTTACGCTGCCGGGTAAATATCTCCTTTTTCTGTTAACCTGTGTCTGTATTGGAATTATGGTTCTTTCTTTTAAAACTCCCAATATCAGCACGCCTTTAAATTCGGTGGCAGGAACACTTCTGGTTCCTTTTCAGAACGGAATCGCAGAAGTGGGGGGCTGGCTTTCTGATAAATCGGACCAGCTTCTGGAGCTTAAGAGTGTATTGGATGAAAATCAGAAATTAAAGGAAGAGGTTGACCGTTTAACCATTGAAAATACCAAATTCCAGCAGGAACGATATGAATTAAACCAGTTACGGCAATTACTGAAGCTGGATGAAGAATATTCGGAGTATGAAAAACAGGGTGCCAGAATTATTGGTCGTGATTCCAGTAACTGGTTTTCTTCTTTTACCATTAACAAGGGGTCTGATGACGGCATCCAGGTAAACTGCAATGTCATGGCAGGAAGCGGACTTGTGGGAAGAGTAACTGAGGTTGGTCCCAATTTTGCCAAAGTTACCAGTATCATTGAGGATAATAATAATACCAGCGGTCTAGTGTTATCCACCGGAGACCACTTAATCGTAACCGGGGATTTGTCAACCATATCCCAGGGAATGATTACCTTCAGCAAGCTGGTAGACAGTGATAATAAGGTTGCCGTGGGAGATAAGATTGTAACCTCCAACATCAGCGAACATTATCTTCCGGGAATTTTAATCGGATATATCAGCAGTATTGAAACGGATGCCAACAATCTTACAAAATCCGGTACTTTAACAACCGCAGTAGATTTTGAACATCTGGAGGATGTACTTGTTATTATGGAATTAAAACAGACCGTGGATTAAGAAAGGAGAATTTTTTTGCCAAATATCATTGTAAATATTCTTTTTGTGATTCTTTGCTTTCTTCTTCAGTGTACGGTATTCCACAGCATAAGTTTTGGGGGCATCATCCCCAATCTTATGATTATCCTTACCGCATCCTATGGTTTCATGAGAGGAAAAAAAAGCGGACTTTTAACAGGTTTTTTTTCGGGACTCCTCATGGACATTTTCTTTGGAAAAATTTTAGGCTTTTATGCCCTGATATATATGTACATAGGATATCTGAACGGTTACTTGAAAAAATTATTTTTTCCGGAAGATATTAAGCTTCCCATTGCATTAATCATGGGAAGTGATTTTATCTACAATATCATTATTTATATTCTGTCATTTTTCTTACAGGGGCGTTTTCAATTTTCATACTATTTTCTGAATATTATCATTCCGGAAATGGTATATACCATTATTGTAACTTGTGTACTCTATCCGCTGCTTCTAATTGTGGAACGGCTTTTAGAACGGAAAGAAAAAGAAGGAGCTTCAAAAATTGTATAGTTCAAAAACACCATCCAGAAACGTGGAAACCAGTAAACTGCTGTTAGTGGCAGCTCTGATTCTTATTTTCGGAGGTATCTTAATTTATCGTATTTTTAATCTGCAAATTGTAAATGGGGAAGAAGCCCTTGAGGATTTTACCCTGAAAATTCAGAAGGAACGTTCCATTTCCAGTACCCGCGGAAATATTTATGACCGCAATGGAAACATTCTTGCCCATAACAAGCTTGCTTATAACGTGACCATTGAAGATGTCTACGAATCCGGCAACGGCAGAAACGAATCCTTAAATGAGACACTTTTAAAGCTGATTCATCTGATTGAAAAAAACGGAGACAAAATCAACGGGGACTTTAATATTGTTCTGGATGAAAACGGCAATTATGCCTATACCGTCAGCGATACCAGATTGCGGCGTTTTAAGGCTGATATTTATGGAAAAGCTGACCCCGGGGAAATGACCTATGAACAGGAAACTGCAACTGCCGAAGAAATGATGCAGTACCTGGCAGGATATTCTCGTTACGGAGTGGGAAAATCTGCTGACCCGGCAAATCCAAGGGACAGCTTTGTTACCGGAAAGGGCTATACCAAAGAGGAAGTCTTAAAGATTGTAACCTTACGGTATGCCATGAGTGCCAACAGCTACCAGAAATATATTCCCACCAATGTGGCTACGGATGTCAACGAACAGACCGTTGCCAGCATTCTGGAAAATATAGACGATTTACCCGGTGCCGCCATCCAGGAAAATACCATTCGTGTATACGAAGACAGTATTTATTTTTCCCATATTTTAGGCTATACCGGAAAAATTGATAAAGAAGATTTGGAAACTTTAAATTCCAATACCTCAACCTCCTTGGGCTATAAAAATGAGTATACCCTGAATGACATTGTGGGAAAAACCGGAATTGAGGAATCCATGGAAAGCTATCTGCGTGGTGTAAACGGAAGTGAAACCATTTATGTAGATAATATGGGGAAAGTCATCCAGACAACAGACCGTACCGAACCTCTTGCAGGAAACGATTTGTATCTGACCATTGACCACGATTTGCAGATAGCAACCTATGAGATTCTGGAACAAAAGCTTGCCGGAATCCTGGTAGACAGAATCGTAAACAGTAAAAGCTATGTTGTTCCCGAAAATCCATCCTCCAGTACCTTGAAAATTCCCATCGATGACGTGTATTTTGCACTCATCAATAACAGCATCATAGATATCAGTCAGTTTGACAGACAGGATGCGGGAGACAATGAGCATGCCATTTACGAAGCATTCCAGGCAAAGCAGCAGAAGATTTTTAACTATCTTACAGAGGAGCTGTATGAAAAACAGACCCCATATAATAAACTTACCACAGAATACCAGGTGTACCAGAGTTACATTGTATCCCTGCTTAAGGACTACGGAGTCATTAAAACCGATTCCATTGATAAATCTGATGAAACCTATGTTGCCTGGACCACGGATGAAGTTATCAGCTTAGGTGAATTTTTGAAATACTGTATTTCCCAGAACTGGATTGATGTTTCCAAAATCAACATGGACAGTAAGTATGCAGATTCTTCTGAAATTTTTGATGTCTTAATTGAATATATATTTGAAAAATTAGAAAATAATACCACTTTTGCAAAAAAAATGTACAAGTACATGATAAAAAATAATGACATCAGTGCCAAACAGGTATGTATGGTACTTTTAGAGCAGGATGTGGTAAACATTACGGAAGAGGAAAAGGAAAAATTCATAAGCGGAAAAACCTCTGCCTACCAGTTTCTGATTTTTCTGATTGAAAACCTGTACATTACCCCGGCACAGCTTGCCTTAGATCCCTGTTCCGCATCGGTAGTCATTACCAATATGGAGGGAGAAGTCTTAGCTTTGGTCAGTTATCCAAGCTACGATAACAACCGTCTGGCAAACAGCATTGATTCGGAGTATTACGCATGGCTGCAGACAGACCTGACACGCCCCATGTGGAACAGTGCCACCCAGCAGAAGACCGTTCCCGGTTCTACGTTTAAGATGGTTTCTGCCACTGCGGCACTGGAAGAACATATTATCAATACCGGAAGCCATATTTTATGCCGCGGTATTTTTGACAGATTTACCACCAACCAGTATAAATGCTGGGTCTATCCTTCCGCCCATGGAAACTTAAATGTGGTTGAGGGAATTGCCAATTCCTGCAACTGTTTCTTCTACGAGGTAGGATACCAGCTTGGAATTACCGGAGATACCTATAACAGTGACTTAGGTATTGAAAAGCTGTATGAATATGCCGATATGTTTGGTTTAAGCGAAAAATCCGGTGTGGAAATCGAAGAAACCGTTCCGGAAGTCTCTGATGACTATTCCGTTATGTCAGCCATCGGTCAGGGTACCAACAACTATACGACGGTTGGTCTTTCCAGATACGTGACCACAATCGCCAATAACGGAAACTGCTACAATTTGAGTCTTGTTGATAAGGTAACCGATTCCAACGGTAATTTATTAAAGGATTTTTCTCCCGAGCTCAGGAACCGGGTAGATATCAGTTCTTCCACATGGAATGCCATTCATGAGGGAATGAGACAGGTGGTTGGAAAAAGAAGCGACTTTTCAATTCTCAGGAATGCCGGAATTGAGGTTGCCGGAAAAACGGGAACCGCAGAAGAGAGTAAAAAGCGGGCAAACCATGCACTTTTTGTAAGCTATGCCCCTTATGATGAACCTGAAATAACAATTACCACGCGTATTGCCAATGGTTATACTTCCAGCTATGCGGCAAACTTAACGCGGGATATTTATTTATACTATTTTGATGTTAAGGAAGAAGATTCTATTCTTTCCGGTACTGCGACCAGACCTGATGTTTCTGCCGCAGGCGGAGATTAAAAAGGAGTGGCAGGTCCAATGAAAGACAATATCGTAATAAAAAAATTTCCTAACGGAATCACTTTACATTTAAATCCGGAGATTTCCTTTGACGAGCTGTTGGAAGAAATCGCTCATAAATTTGCAAACAGCCGCCAGTTTTTCCGGGATGCGAAAATGGCATTGTCTTTGGAAGGAAGGGCTTTCAGCGAAGAAGAAGAGCGAAAGATTATCACCACCATCCAGATGAATTCTGACATTGAAATTCTCTGTATCGTAGGAAAAAATGAGATTACCGAGAAAAACTTTGTAAAGGCGATTCAGAAGGTCGGATATCAGCGACCCAAAAACTACGGACACTTTTATCGGGGTACCCTGAAAAATAATCAGAAAATGGAAATTGATTCCAGTATCGTGATTCTGGGGGATGTATATCCCGGCTCCTGCGTTGTGGCAGCCAAGGACATTGTTATCCTGGGTGCCCTGCTTGGAGAGGCCCATGCCGGTGCCGGCAGCGAAGAGAGCCATTTTATTGTTGCGTTAGAAATGTCTCCCGAAAAATTAAAAATCGGGGACTTTCGATATAAAACAAACGAAAAATCCCGTTGGGGGATGAAGCCTAAGGTACAGCCGAAAATTGCATATGTAAAGGACAAACATATTGTAACAGAACCCATTACCAAAGAATTGCTGGAAATCTTACCTTTTTAGATTTCCGGAGGACAATATTTCATTTATATTTTTTTGAAAGGAAAATTTAGTATGTGTGAAGTTATTGTCATTACAAGCGGAAAAGGCGGGGTAGGCAAGACCACTACCACAGCAAACCTGGGAAGCGGTCTTGCCGCCATGGGAAAAAAGGTCGTTATGATTGATACGGACATCGGTCTCAGGAATCTGGATGTGGTCATGGGACTGGAAAACCGTATTGTGTACAATCTGGTAGATGTGGTCGAAGGAGTATGCCGGGTAAAACAGGCTCTCATCCGGGACAAGCGTTATCCCGGACTTTACCTTCTTCCTTCTGCCCAGACAAGGGATAAAACTGCGGTAAACGAACATCAGATGTTAAAATTACTGGAACAGCTAAGACCCCAGTTTGACTAGAGTTTACTGGATTGTCCGGCAGGAATCGAACAGGGCTTTAAAAATGCAGTGATAGGAGCCGACCGGGCAATTATTGTCACGACACCGGAGGTTTCTGCCATCCGGGATGCAGACCGCATCATCGGTCTGCTAGAATCCCATGAAATGAGCCGGATTGATTTATTGTTAAACCGTATCCGTCTGGATTTGGTAAAAAAAGGAGACATGATGTCCCCAAATGACGTAGTGGACATCTTAGGCATTCCCTTAATTGGTGTAATTCCCGATGATGAACAGGTCGTGATTTCTACCAACCAGGGAGAGGCTTTAATAGAAACCATGTCTCTGGCAGGAAGGGCTTATCGGAATATTTCTTTAAGAATAACAGGAGAGAAAATACCTATTGAATTATTGCAAAGTGTATCTTTTTGGACAAAAATAGGAGGTATTTTCCATAAAACTCCATTATAAATTTTAAAGAATCAAAAAAAGAAAGGCTCTTATTTATGAAAAAACTTAAATTTTTTAAAAAGAAAACATCCAGTGATATTGCAAAAGACCGTCTGAAAATATTATTGATTTCAGACCGGATAAACTGTTCTCCCCAGACATTAAACCTCATAAAACAGGATCTGGTCAAATCCATTTCCAAATATATGAGCATTGATACGGAACATATGGAGATTGTATTAAAAAAGAATAACAAAAGAGGAAAAACAAGAAAGCCCTCATTATATGCCAATATTCCAATTTTGGATATTCATGAATAAGTAAAGAAGGAAACCATGTTTAGACAATACAAATTAAGAGATTACGATTTTAAATTAATCATAGCAGTTCTTGCACTTTCCGTCATCGGAGTCCTTGCCGTTGGAAGTGCCAAAAATGATTTGATGGACCGGCAGCTTCTCGGAGTCTGTGTGGGAGCTGTTCTTATGATTCTGGTATCTTTTATAGATTACAGCCTGATACTATATTTTTATGGTTATTTATATATTCTGAACATCATTCTGCTTTTGTCTGTTACTTTCTTTGGAAAAAACATCGGAGGTGCACAGCGGTGGGTGAATTTGTTCGGGATTCAGTTTCAGCCATCCGAAACAGCGAAAATTTTATTGATTTTATTCTTCGCACAGTTTATTATGAAGTATAGGGAAAATCTGAATACTTTAAAATTTCTGATTATTTGTGCGGTATTATTAGGAATCCCCCTGCTTCTGGTATATTTACAGCCGGATTTGTCAACCAGTATTATGATTGCACTTATTTTCTGCATCATGCTGTTTGTGGGAGGATTAAGTTATAAGATTGTAGGAGGAGTGTTAGCGGTTGTAATTCCTGCAATTGCGATTTTCTTTTTTCTGATTTTACAACCTGACCAGCAGATTATTAAAGGGTACCAGGCAGGAAGAATCCTGGCATGGCTGCAGCCGGAGAACTATCCCGACATTGCCTACCAGACACTGAACTCCATGACAGCCATCGGCTCCGGCCAGCTTTGGGGAAAAGGCTTAAATAATAATGAAATTGCCTCTGTGAAAAACGGAAATTTTATTTCCGAGCCCCAGACAGACTTTATCTTTGCCATTATCGGAGAAGAGTTAGGCTTTGTGGGAGCCTGTACCGTTATCGTTCTGGTAATTCTTATTGTACTGGAATGTATTAATATTGCCAGACTTTCCAAAGACCTTGCAGGCTCCATCATTGCCTGCGGAGTGGGTGCACTGATTGGCTTTCAAAGCTTTTTAAACATGGCTGTTGCAACGGGACTTTCCCCCAATACCGGGATTCCTTTTCCCTTTGTCAGCTATGGTCTGACATCCCTGGTCAGTCTGTATGCCGCTATCGGGATTTTATTAAATATCAGATTACAGGCAAAAAAATACTAATGTCTAAATTGTCGGAGGAGATGACAGAATGAATATAGGATTGATTGCACATGATTCAAAGAAAAAATTAATGCAGAATTTTTGTATCGCATACCGGGGGATTTTATCCAAAAATGAGTTATATGCTACCGGAACCACGGGAAGGCTCATTGAAGAGGTTACGAATCTTTCGGTGCATAAATATTTAGCCGGTCATTTGGGCGGAGACCAGCAGTTAGGAGCACAGATTGAACATAATCAGATTGATTTGGTCATTTTTTTAAGAGACCCTTTTACCAGTAAGGCTCATGAACCGGATGTCCATAACATTGTAAAAATATGTGACTCCCATAATATTCCCTTTGCAACCAATCTGGCAACTGCGGAGTTATTGATAAAATCTTTGGACAGAGGAGACCTGGAATGGCGTGAAATGTATAAATAAATTTTTGATAGTAACTCTTTTTGGCTGTATCAGTTTATGCGGATGCGGAAAACAGAATTTATCCGTTCCTTATCAGAAGGACAGTGATATTTCTGCGTTTTCCATTACCAATCATAAAGATGAAGTAAAGCTGGATTCCTTTGCCTCTGCCCTGTGTGTGGGAAATGCCGATGTCACGAAGGGCACTTCGGTGGATATGACGGAAGCCACCTCGGCGGCACTGTTTGATGTAAACGGAACCAATATCATCTATGCCAAAAATATGCATGAACGCTTAGAGCCTGCCAGTCTTACCAAGGTTCTGACCGCAGTGGTGGCCCTGGAAAATGCTAATCTGGATGATATCATAACGGTAACAAAAGAAGCCAATATCTCCGAATCAGGGGCTACCCTTTGCGGACTGAAGGAGGGAGATACCCTGACCATGAACCAGGCTCTTCACGCCTTACTGATTCATTCGGCAAACGATGCGGCAAATGCCATTGCCATTCATTTAAGCGGCAGCATCGAAGCCTTTGCGGATTTAATGAACCAGACCGCCGTAAGTCTTGGTGCCACCAACAGTCATTTTGTGAATCCCCATGGATTGTCCGCAGATGACCACTATACCACTGCCTATGATTTATACCTGATATTTCATAAAGCCATGGAATATGAGATATTCAAGGAAATTATCCATATGGATAATTATAAAACCATCTATCAGGACAGTGTGGGAAACGAAAAAGAAATGGAATTTAAAACCACCAATCTTTTTTTGCGGGGAGATTATAGTGCCCCGGATAAAGTAACCGTTATCGGCGGAAAGACCGGAACCACAAATGCTGCCGGAAACTGTCTGATTCTTTTAAGCAAGGATACGGCAGGCAATCCGTATATTTCCGTGATTCTTCGTTCAAAAGAAAGAAAAATCATGTACGAGGAAATGATAGATTTATTAGAAGAAATCTACAATTAATGGTTGTTTTTTTTATACATATCAACTATAATATTTATAGGTTACGAATGTGCCTTAGAAGATTGCTGTATGCAACTAATTTTTTACTGTAGGAGGGATTACCAATGGTTCAATTGATTGTAGGTAAAAAGGGGAAAGGCAAAACAAAATATTTATTAGACAAAGTAAATAGCGAAGTAAAAACAGTTTCCGGAAACATTGTTTATTTAGACAAAAGTACAAAGCATATGTTTGAGCTTAACAACAAAGTACGCTTAATTGATGTTTCTGATTATGCATTTGAAAACAGTGCAGAATTTGTAGGTTTTGTATGCGGGATTATTTCCCAGGATCACGATTTAGAGCAGATGTATTTTGACAGTTTCCTTAAAATTTCCTGTCTGGAAAATGCTTCTATCGCTGATACCGTAAACAGATTAGAGAATCTTAGTGAGAAATTTGGTGTAAACTTTATTTTAAGTGTGTCCTGTGACGAAAGTGAATTAGATGAAAGCTTGAAGTCAAAAATTATCGTTTCTTTATAAGCAAACATAAGAGTTAAGATATTGAATACATAGGGACTGTTGCATTAAG
>CAZDAT010000044.1:0-13065 GCA_964503695.1 uncultured Lachnospiraceae bacterium | reverse complement strand
GGCAATAGCTAAACTTAAGCTTTAAACAGTTTTTTGTTTTTGTTATTAAAAATGCAAAAACTTAAGCTCATAATTTTGAGCTTTGCAGTCACTTAGTTTTAAAATAAATGAAGAAATTATATTGATATTCATAAAAATAAGCATCTGGTACAAAAATGACTTTGAAAGAAGACAAAGTTTTATTTGTACCGGATGCTGTTATTATTAAGTTAATTTCCCTGATTCAAAAATGAGAAAATTATAAGCCGTGAAAATGGGGATTCATTTTTTCAAAAGTACAAAATTTAGTATAGCCCAGTTCTTTTAAAATCTCTTTTGTATCCTGAATATGTGCTCCTAAATGCTCTTTTTTATGGCTGTCACTTCCAAGGGTAATAATTTCACCGCCCAGTTCTTTGTAAAGCTTTAAAATATTTTTCGAAGGAGTCAAATCCTGCAATCCATATCTGTGACTGGAGGTATTTATTTCGATTCCTTTTCCGTCTGCAATCACAATTTTAAGAATATCAGTAATGATAGGTTTTACCTTTTCAAAAGGATAAATTCCGGCTTTGTCATAGCGGGTAATTAAGTCCATATGTCCCAACACACTGTAATTGTGATATTGTTTTACAAGAGCCAGAATTTCTTCATAGTAACGTTCGTTATATTCCTGCTGTGTTTTTCCTGTCTGAAATTCCTGTGTCCAGAACTCTTTATTTTCTATCTGATGGACAGAGAGAATAATAAAATCAAAGGGAAAACGCGAAAATAATGCTTCATACTTCGGAATGGTATGGGTCTGCATTCCAAACTCCAGCCCCATTTTTATTTTGATTTTATCCTGATATTTGTCCTGCAGCCTGTTTACAAGAGCCGCATATTTGTCATAGTCCACATTGGCATATTCCATCCATTCCGGGTCGCCGGGACCTCCTTTTCTCAGCTCAATTCCCCTGGGGTCATCCCAGTCTCTTTTGATTTCGTAGTCCACATGCTCCGTAAAACAGATTTCATCCATTCCAAGGGCAATGCTGTCTTTGACACAGTCCTCCATGGGGTAAACGGAATCATCACTAAACTGCGTATGTAAATGATAATCGGCAAACATAATAAGATACTCCTTTTGTAATTAATGACAACAGTATAGCATATTTTTACGGATGTTGGATGAGATTTGTATAAAATCTCAAAAAAGCTTGACTTTTTTCGGGGGGGGGTATAATCAAGATATAAATTTTTATGAAGGAGAAGATAGAAAATGGAAAAACGTAAGATGAAAAAAGTGGTCATGCTAATGCTTAGTTTTGCATTGTGCCTGCCCATATTGTTAATGAACTCTGTAGAGGCAAAAGCAGCAAATGAATATGTGCTGGACTTGGTTTGGGGCGAAGGAGAATATAGTCATAAGGAAATTCGTGTAAGTGAAGGTGATGATGCATACAGGACATACTATGGTGATGGCAGTGTAGCAGACTATATTCCGGTAATAAATCCAACAGGTACGACTATTACTTATAATGTGGAAGATATATTGAGTTGTTGGTTCAAGATAGATGGAACATATGATAGTGAAGAATCTTATCACAGAAATTTATATTCCGATAGTACTTATAAAAATGAATTAACAGGACAAATTGTGATTACGTCTGGAGTAAAAACTACTGTATATATAAAACCAAGAGAAAGTAGCTGGGTTAAAGTATGCTTTGATAATGGTGGTGCACGTAATTATGGTTTCCAATCAAAAGATGGAATGATGTCTGTTGATAAATTAATTTCAATATTAAAAGATGAAGGTGTAATTTTCGAAAATGAAGCAAAAGTATATTCTGATGCGGCAAAAACGACAGAAATTACAGGAAGAAATGTTCCTTTAAGTGATTATGAAACAAAAAGTACTGTTTACGTGAATGGAGTGCATCCAGAGTCTTCCGGAAACAATTCTGGAAATAATTCAAATAGAAATGAAAATTATGTTACAGAGAAAAATTCAGAAGAATCTGTTGCTTTAACAGAAGCGGAAATTCATGCACAAAAAGCGGCCGAAATCGAAGCCAGACAGAAAAAGACCATAACTACAGCAGATGGTACAGCCATTAAAACTGAAATTGCAGGTGTATATGAAGTTGAGAATTTAAGCGGAACTGCTGTTACAACTGAAAAAACAGAAGTGTTAAAAGCAATGGGGCTTTCAGAAACAGAAATTTCCAATGGAGCTAACGCAAGCATTTATATGTCCGGCTGGTTATCCGGTGAAGACAAAGCAGTATTAAATGATGCCGTAAATAAAAGCGGGAAAACTGCACTCACCATGTTAGTATCTGATATGTATATGGTTACCAAAGAAGGAGAGATTACTAAATTAAATAATATCCCGAATCCGATATCCTTAATGCTTGGTCTTCCTAAGTATGCTGCAGATGCCCAGAGAAACTATTCCGTACTGTGTGTCCAGCCGGATGGCAGCTACGTGGAATGTAAAGATATGGATGATGACCCAAGTACCATTACCATTAATACAAATGTATTTGGAAAATATGTAATTGTATACTAGAATTAACAATAAAAAATTAAAGCTTAAGAATTAATATTCTGTGCAAATAAGCCACAATTTCTCAATGAGTGAAATTGTGGCTTTTATATACATAATTTCAAAAAAACATTGTCAATAAAAAGATAATATATTACTGCA
The DNA here is from genome assembly GCA_964503695.1 of uncultured Lachnospiraceae bacterium. Lineage (GTDB taxonomy): Bacteria > Bacillota > Clostridia > Lachnospirales > Lachnospiraceae > SFDP01. The sequence continues at coordinate 10,391 of CAZDAT010000044.1, read as the reverse complement.
ACAACAGTATTTGCGTTATACAGAAGAAAAATGGATGAATAAAAAATCTGATGTAAAAGTCTAGAAAATATTGACGTATGATACTGAATATAGTACTATGATGATGTGGGAGAGTAAACGAAGTGCCAAGTGTAGAAAAAATAATTAATAAAATGAAATGTCAACCGAACGGAATACGACCAGAGGAAGCTGAAAAAGTACTCAAGGCTTTTGGCTATGAACCTGTAAGACAAATAAGGGGGCGAAGAACAATGGAAGTTAAAGACTATATGAAATTACCATATACAAGATTAGTACAGGAGATTAACGATGAAAGTGGACATTACTTTTTTGGAAGAATCCTGGAACTGGATGGTTGCCAGAGTACGGGTGATACACTTGATGATTTATACGAAAGTCTCAACGAAGCCATGGAAGGATATTTAGAAGTTAAGTTAGAAAATAACTTGGCAATTCCGGTACCGGAATTAACAAATAATTATAGTGGTAAGTTTGTAGTAAGATTACCAAAATCATTACATCAACGTTTAGCAATCGAAGCAGACAAAGAAGGTGTAAGCCTTAATCAATTAGCATTATACAAATTAGCACTTTAAATATATAAAGGGACTGTCGTATTAAGAAAATCAATATTATATACAAAAAACTTTCGTTTCATCGCACTTAAAGGTTGTTTTATTTGTATATAATGCTGTTCTTTTTTGAAAGTGAATCTTAATGCAACAGTCCTTTTCGTTTTATATGGAAAAGGTGAACTTAATGTAAAAGCTTATCAGAAAATGCAAGGTAAGAAAGGAAAAAGTATGAAGCATAACTTAAAATTAATTTTTTTAATAACCATACTTGTCAGCAGTCTGGCAGGATGCGGCAATTTGAAAAAGGAAACGCAGGAGATAAAAGAAGAAATAAAGCTTGAAAAAATAAGTGAAAACGAATTTACGGTAGGAAATACAGACAACGAGAAGTTTTATGAGATTTGCCAGCATCCGTTTCCCACGTTCTGGGGCGGAGAAGCTTATTCCATAATTACACCCGAAGGAGATTTGTATCTGATAGACGGAGGATTTCAGGGAGAAGATGGAGAGAGGATTACACAGTTTATTGAGGCACATGGAGGAAAAGTGAAGGGGTGGATTCTGACCCATCCTCATGTAGACCATATCGGGGCTTTTCTGGATTATATGGCAGAACATAGTGAAACTGTGGAAACCGTATATTATTCTCCTTTCACAAAAGAATTTTTTGAAGAGGAAGAAGACCCGGAAATCTATGAAGTAATCAATAATCCCAATGCTATTTTATTTTATGAATTTTTAGATATGATGGAAGAGACAAAGGAAGAAGTAGAATATATTCCCATGGTAACAGGAGATAAACAGGAGATTGGAGAATTGCAGTTGGAATGCTTTGCCTCTTTTAGCTCTGACAGGCATGATGTAAATGCCAATTCTTTGGTGTTTACCATTTCCTATGAGGATTTTGTCCTGCTTCTGACGGGAGATATGACAGAAGCAACCTTAAGTGATATGGAAAAGGAAATCCCGGAGGGTGCCCTTTTGTGGGATGCGGATATCATACAGATTCCCCACCATGGATATATGGCAGGAATCGCCAGTGATGCACTGTATCAGAAAACCACACCAAAATATGCTCTTTTGGACTGTACAGTGGAAGAATATGAAAATAACAGTGTGAACATTCAGAATCATGTACAGATGGTAGAAAATCTGGAGATTGAGGTATTAAGGAGATTTGACAGTGAAGAAGGGAACAAAATCACAATTTTTGTTCCCTAAGAATATGAATTTTTGGAAAATGATATTGTTAAATTACGAAAAATAAAACACGCGACACAGGAAGTGTCTGAGGGTGAGTATCGATTTTTAGATTGAAACGAGAGGAATAAGACATGATTTTACATTGCATGAAAAAAACAACATGGGAAGAACGAAAAGACAAAGAATGCTGGGGGCAGCGTAATATAAACGACGAAGGCTTCATCCATTGTTCGACTATCGAGTACTTTTGGAGAGTCGCAGTAAATTTTGCTTCTATTAGAGACGAAATGGTGTTGCTTGGCATTGATGAAGGCAAATTAAAAGCTGAAGTCCGGTATGAGGATGGAGACAATTGCGGAAGGGCTTATCCGCACATTTATGGTCTGGTTAACAATGATGCAGTAATACAGGTGCTTCCATTTTTGAGAAATGAAAATGGAACCTGGATAAAGAACCCGGAGTTTGCTGATATTCAGGATAAATAGTAAGTATGGATTGATTGAGAAAAGGGAATTAATATATGAGAAAATTATAGTTCCTTAAATTTCGAGTTGAAACATATGTTCGAATGTGATATACTTATAAAAATCTAAGACAGATGCAGTTTTTATGCTAGGTATTGCTTAAGACACAAGCTGTTTCAGAACTGTGATAAAAAGGGATAAGAGGTTTATATGATAGCATATTTAAAAGGAACACTGGAAGAAATTGGAAGTGATTATATTGTAGTAGATGTTCATGATATCGGATATCAGGTAAAGGTTTCCCTCCGGGTTATAGAAGGACTTCCCGGAATTGGAAATGAGATTAAGATTCATACCTACACGTATGTGAGAGAAGATATTATTGCCCTGTATGGGTTTCTTACGAAGGATGATTTGCAGATGTTTTTAATGCTTTTAGGGGTAAATGGAGTGGGACCCAAGGGAGCACTTGGAATCGTGTCTGTTTTTACGGCACAGCAGCGTCGGCTGGCAATTATATCACAGGATGCGAAGACCATAGCCAAGGCACCGGGAATTGGAGCCAAAACGGCACAGAGAATGTTAATTGACTTAAAGGATAAGGTATCGGCAGAAGAAACCTTTGCAAACCTGGGAGTGGATATTTCAGACACAATTTCGACAGACAGCAGTAATACCGAAGCCAGAAAGGATGCAATCGAGGCATTGACGGCACTGGGCTACAGTCCGGCAGAGAGCTTAAAGGCTGTTAAAATGGTGGAAATTACCGAAGCCATGAGCAGTGAAGATATCTTAAAAGCGGCATTAAAGCATATCTTTTAAGAATATAAGACAGCCCTGGGAAAACAGAGTATATATGGATAACATGAGATTTGAAATGAGAAAGAACTTTTTTAAGCATACATGGATATGTATGGAATAGAACAAAAAGTTTTTGGGAGGAAATGTGGCACGCAGAATAATTGAGACTGAGGTTTTGGAAGAGGAAGTAAAGATAGAAGGAAGCCTACGCCCGCAATATCTTAAAGATTATATCGGTCAGACAAAGATAAAGGAAATATTGGAAATATATATCGAGGCAGCCAAACAGCGTCAGGATGCCTTAGACCATGTTCTGTTTTATGGTCCTCCCGGACTTGGAAAAACAACATTGGCAGGTATCATTGCCAATGAAATGGGAGTCAATTTAAAGGTTACCAGTGGTCCGGCAATAGAAAAACCGGGAGAAATGGCGGCGATTCTTAATAATCTTCAAGAGGGAGATTTGTTATTTGTTGATGAGATTCACCGTTTAAACAGGCAGGTGGAGGAGGTATTGTACCCTGCCATGGAAGATTATGCCATTGATATTATGATAGGAAAAGGGGCAACCGCCAGAAGTGTACGTCTGGATTTGCCTAAATTTACTTTGGTAGGTGCGACTACAAGGGCAGGAATGCTGACGGCACCTTTACGTGACAGGTTCGGTGTGATTCAGAGACTGGAGTTTTATTCAGTGGAGGAACTGAAATTAATCATTCAGCATTCCGCACGGATTCTGAATGTAAAAATTGATGAAAAAGGAGCCCTGGAGCTTGCCAGAAGAAGTAGGGGAACCCCCAGACTTGCCAACCGGATTTTAAGGCGTGTAAGGGATTTTGCACAGGTTAAGTATGAAGGTGCGATTACAGAAGAAGTTGCCAATATTGCATTGGATTTATTGGATGTGGATAAAATGGGCTTGGACCATATCGACAGAAACATTCTTTTTACCATGATTGAGAAGTTTTCGGGTGGTCCCGTAGGACTGGATACCCTTGCCGCGGCTGTCGGGGAAGATTCCGGCACCATTGAAGATGTCTATGAACCATATTTAATTAAAAATGGATTTATTAACAGAACACCCAGAGGCAGAGTTGTAACAGATTTTGCTTATACACATTTAGGACTTGAAATGTAACTGCTGTTTCTATATAATGTATATATATACTTGTAAAATAACAAGATTTTATTTTGTACATAGTAAGCAGCGGCGTGTTATTTTGCCGGTGCTGCATAGAAGATAAAGCATGATATGGAGAGCATGATTATGGCAGCGAAAACAGATGCAGAGGTAATTATTGGCGGGAAGGTTCTGACTCTTAGCGGATATGAAAGTGAAGAATATCTGCAGAAGGTAGCCTCTTATATTAATAACAAATTAACAGAATATACGAAAGCAGACAGTTTTCGCAGACTGCCTCTGGATATGCAGAATATTTTGATGCAGCTTAACATTGCAGACGATTACTTTAAGGCGAAGAAGCAGATTCAGACATTGGAAGATGACATTGAAGAAAAAGAAAAAGAAATGTATGATTTAAAGCATCAGTTAATTGCGGCACAGATGAAGCTTGAAAGTACGGAAAAGAGTCTGAAAAATGTGCAGAAAGAATTAAATGATGCCGAAAAAAAGGTAATTCGTCTGGAAACAGAATTGAAAGATAATAAATAGGAATGAAAGAAAAGAAACATTTGAACAAAGTAGAATTGCTGGCACCTGCCGGAAGCTATGAAAGCTTTTTGGGAGCAATTCATGCAGGAGCAGATGCAGTTTATCTTGGTGGTATAAAATACGGAGCAAGAGCCTTTGCACAGAATTTCGATGAAGAAACTTTGTGCAGGGCTATTTATTATGCTCATTTATTTGAAAGAAAGGTATATCTGACATTAAATACGTTAATGAAAGATTCAGAACTTGAAAATATAGAAGAATTTCTGATGCCTTTTTATATGGCAGGTCTGGATGGAGTTATTGTCCAGGATGTGGGATTGTTTTCCAAACTTAAAAGAACTTTTCCCCAGCTGGAGCTTCATGTCAGCACCCAGATGGCAGTAACCGGGCCTTATTCTGTGCGTATGCTCAAAGAAGAGGGTGCCCTTCGTGTGGTTCCTGCAAGGGAATTATCCTTAGAAGAGATGAAGCTGTTAAAAAAAGAAGGATTGGAAATCGAGACCTTTGTGCATGGTGCCATGTGCTATTGTTATTCCGGTCAGTGCTTCTTTAGCTCCTTTTTGGGAGGAAGAAGCGGAAACCGCGGAAAATGTGCACAAAGCTGCAGACTTCCCTATCAGGTATTGCTTGCAAAAGAGGAGAGAAAAAAGAAAGCGGGGGAAGAATATCCGTTAAGCTTAAAGGATATGTGCACCATAAATCTGGTACCGGAATTAATCCGGGCAGGAATTGACTCTTTTAAGATTGAAGGAAGAATGAAACGCCCGGAATATGTGGCAGGAGTAACCGCCATTTATCGAAAATATATTGATATGTGCTATGAAAATGGAGGGCAGGACATTCCGGTGGAAAAAGCAGACTGGGAGGCTTTAAAATCTCTTTATATCAGAACGGATATTCAGGACGGCTATTATAAACGACATAACGGCAGGGAAATGGTAACTCTTCATAAGCCAAGCTATAGCGGAATTGATGAAAGCTTTGCCGCCTCAATTTATGAAACCTATGTAAAACAGCCGTTAAAAGCGGAGATTTCCGGTTTCGTAACCTTAAAAAAAGGACAGCCTGCATCCCTGCAGCTACTTTGGAGGGAGTATGTAATCTGCCAGGAAGGAACTATGGTAGAGGAAGCAAAAAATCATCCCATAAGTCGTGAAGCTGTGAAAAAGCAGCTTGAGAAAACCGGAAATACGGATTTTGTATTTTCCCATTTAGAGATTTTAATGGAACCGGATATTTTTGTGCCATTAAAATCCCTGAACGAGCTCAGGAGACAGGCATTTGAAGCTTTAGAAAACCAGATAATACAAAACCAGAAGGAAAGCCGAAAAAACAGTCTGACAACAGAGGAAAAAAGAAAAGATAAAAGAATGGCACAAGGCCAAAGCCAGGAATTACCGTTTTCACAACCTGGTGCTTCTTCCTTAACGGAGAAAAAGGCACTTCATGTGTCTGTTCTTACTTTGGAGCAATGTCTGGCATCCTTACAGCATGAGGCGGTAAGAAGAATCTACGTGCCCGGAAATTTACTGCTTCAAAATAACAGTAATTTAATGGAAAGCTTAAAGCAGACCAAAAAAGAAATCTGGATAAACTTAGGAGAAGTATTAAGGGCGAAGGATTTTCCCATACTGGGTAAGATATTGGAAAAATCAAAGAAATTTGCAGAAGGCTTGTTAGTGTCCAATCTGGAGACTTACAGTTTCTTAAAATACCATCATTATGAGGGGAAAATTGCCCTAAATCACCATATGTATATCTGGAATAAAGAAACACTGGATTTCTGGAAAGATAAAATACAGACTTATCTTATGCCTGTGGAATGCAGTATTCATGAATGGAAACAGTTACAAAGCGAACAGGCAGAATATCTGTGTTATGGCAGAATCCCCATGATGGTAACTGCCAACTGTATTCGCAAGACTAAAGGAAAATGCCGGGGAACGGGAGTCACACTTGAAGATGCTGTTGTTGACCGTTATCAGAAAACGTTCCCCGTAAAGACGGACTGTTTATATTGCTGTAACGTAATCTATAATTCTGTTCCGCATTCCCTGCATCAGTATCTGGAGCAGATTTTTAAGCTTAAGGGAGAAGGCATTCGCCTGGATTTTACAACGGAGTCCGAAAAAGAAACCGTTAAAATCCTGAATGCATATGGAAATTATCTGAGTCTGGAAAATGCAGATTTTTCTTTTATCAGAGAATATACGACAGGTCATTATAAAAAAGGAGCATTATAATAATATGCAGTTTTATGTTGTTGAGTTTTCAAAATATATCATCGCCTTTTTCATGATGCTTTATACGTTGGAAGCCTATGGGGCACTAAGAAAAAAAAGAGACTCCACTAAAACGGGTGTTTATGTAAGACAGGATATCTATCTGTTTTTTATCCAGTTTTTTGCATATCTTACTTTGTGCCTTAAGACGGGAGAAATTGAATATTTATTTTTCTATGCCTTTTTGCAGATTGCCCTGTTTTCGACAATTGTATTATATCAGATGATTTATCCGAAATGTAATCGTCTGCTGGTCAACAATATGTGCCTGCTACTCAGCATTGGATTTATTATGCTGACAAGGCTGGATTATGAAAAAGCGATGAAACAGTTTTTTATTGTTGTGATAGCCTTGACGGCAGCCCTGATTATTCCGTTTTTTGTGCATAAGTTAAAGGTTATCAAGCATTTAAAGTGGCTGTATGGGATTGTGGGAATTTTAGCCCTGGGGATTGTACTGATTCTGGGACAGGTTACGCAGGGGTCAAAAATCACTTATACCCTTGCAGGAATTACGTTTCAGCCCTCTGAATTTGTGAAAATAATATTTGTATTTTTTATAGCTTCCCTGTTATATAAGGCGGCAACTTTTAAAGAGGTCATGATTTCTGCATTTTTTGCGGGCATACATGTACTGATTCTGGTTGCCAGTAAGGATTTGGGAAGCTCCATTATTTTTTTTGCAGGCTATCTGTTTATGGTGTTAATTGCCAGCCGGAATTATCTGTACTTTATAGGAGGTTTTTTATGTGGCGGCGGAGCGGCTGTTTTGGGCTATCATTTATTCTCGCATGTAAGGGTGCGGGTGCAGGCTTTTATGGACCCGTTTTCTGTCATTGACAAGGAAGGCTACCAGATGTCCCAGTCCCTTTTTGCCATAGGAAGCGGAGAGTGGTTTGGTATGGGATTGTACCAGGGAACACCCTCGGATATTCCGTTTGTGGAATCGGATTTTATATTTTCTGCCATAGCAGAAGAACTGGGAGGCATTTTTGCCTTATGTCTGATTCTTATTTGTCTGAACTGTTTTCTGGCATTTTTAAAAATTGCCATGGATTTGGATGATTCTTATTATCGGATTGTTGCCAGCGGGCTTGCGGTTATGTATATTTTTCAGATTTTCCTTACGGTAGGCGGAGGAATCAAGTTTATTCCCCTGACCGGAGTGACCCTGCCCCTTGTCAGTTATGGGGGAAGCAGTGTCCTGACCACGTTAATTGCCTTTGCCATTATGCAGGGGTTATATATGTTAAAATTTACGGAAGAAAAAGAACAGGAAAAAGCCTTAAGAAAAGCGGCGAAGCTGGAAGCCAAAAACAAGGGAAAAGAAGAGAAAAGAAGGGTTAAGAGTGAAGATGTGGAAGAAGACGAAAACGACTTCGAAATCTGGTGAAAAAACAGAAGCGAAAAAAACAAACAGGGATATTATATTTACCGGAGCATTGTTTTCCCTGCTTTTTCTTGCCATGATGGGATATTATATCTATTTTGTGACCACAGAAGGCCGCGACATGATTAATAACAGCTATAATTCCAGACAGCAGCTTTTAACGCAAAAAAATTACAGGGGAACCATTTATTCTGCGGATGAAGAAATTCTGGCACAGACAACGGTTTCGGAAGATGGAAAGGAAGTAAGGAATTATCCTTATGAAAAGCTGTTCTCCCATGTCATCGGTTTTTCTACCAAAGGAAAAACCGGAGTAGAGGCAATGGCAAATTCTTATCTGATTAATTCCAATATCAGTCTGTCTTCTAAAATTGATAACGAAGCGGCAGGAGCAAAAAATCCGGGTGACAATGTGTATACTTCCCTTAGAACGGATTTACAGCAGATTGCCAGTAAATCCCTGGGGGTATCAAAAGGTGCGGTTATTGTAAGCAACGTAAAAACCGGAGAGATATTAGCCATGGTGTCCAAGCCCGACTTTAATCCCAATACCATTGTGGAGGACTGGGACGGATATGTGGAAGACACGAAAAGCAGTGTTTTATTAAACCGTGCTACCCAGGGAATCTATCCTCCCGGTTCTACCTTTAAGATAGTTACGTCTCTTGCCTATTTAAGGGAGCATGAGGGAAATTATAATAATTATACTTATAACTGCACCGGCTCTTATCGGTACGGAAACAGCAAAATAAGCTGTTATCATGGCAGTATTCATGGCAGTGTGGACTTTATTACCGGATTTGCCAAGTCCTGCAATTGTTCCTATGCCAATATGGGAGTGGAAATAGACAGAGACATTTATCAGAAGACACTTACGGATTTGGGATTTAATCAAAGTCTTCCTCTGGATTTAAACTATAACAAAAGCCGTCTTACGGTGGATGATACCATTTCCGGAGAAGATATGATTCAGATTTCTTTCGGACAGGGAAGTGTACAGATGACCCCCATACATCTTCATCTGATTACCAACGCCATTGCCAATGGCGGGGCATACATGAAGCCGATGCTGTTAAAAAAGGTAGAAAGTGCCGAAGGGGAAACCATCAAGGAATTTAAACCGCAAAGCTATAAAGAGATGATGACAGCAGAGGAGGCCAAGACCCTGACTATGCTTATGAAAGAGGTGGTAGAGCAGGGAACAGCCAAAAAACTGAAAGGGCTTCAATATACTGCCGCGGGAAAAACAGGTTCTGCGGAATACAATGCGGTAAAAGAAGATTCCCATGCATGGTTTACGGGATTTGCCCCGGCAGAAGACCCGGAAATTTCCGTCACGATTATTGTGGAAAGCATTGGTTCGGGCGGAGATTATGCAGTTCCCATTGCGAAAAGAATTTTCGATGCCTATTTTGAAGTGAATTAATTTGTGAAAAGCTAATTTGTAAAAAGTAAATCTTGCTTTGGATGGAAAAGTAGTCTATACTATAGTTAAATCTTTATTTGTGCCGTAAGGCATCACACCAATCGGGGAGGAATTGCAATGATAGAAGCAACGAGCTGTGGCGGTGTGGTTATTTTTCGAGGCAAGATTCTGCTCCTTTATAAGAATTTCAAGAATAAGTATGAAGGATGGGTTTTGCCAAAGGGTACTGTGGAAGAAGGCGAGGATTATAAGGATACTGCTTTGCGGGAAGTAAAGGAAGAATCCGGTGCCACTGCATCCATTATTAAATATGTAGGAAAAAGCGAGTATACGTTCAATGTACCGGAAGATGTTGTTGAAAAAGAAGTACATTGGTATTTAATGATGGCAGACAGCTACTACAGTAAACCACAACGTGAAGAATTTTTTGTTGATTCCGGTTATTACAAATATCATGAAGCCTATCATTTATTAAAATTTGCAAATGAACGGCAGATACTTGAAAAAGCATACAATGAATATTTGGAATTAAAAAGAAGTAATCTTTGGGGAAACAAGAAATATTACTAAAGAGGCGT